>DAHVFI010000148.1 GCA_027317045.1 Gammaproteobacteria bacterium | reverse complement strand
CTACTATCCCCACCGAGGCCGAAGACGCCGCCGGCCGGGGCGCCTATATCTTCAAGAATGCCAAATCCATGGACGATACCCTGAGCGCCGCCAAGGAATACCTGACGGCGATCGAACTAGCGCCCTGGGTGGCGAATTATTACTACAACCTGTGCACCGTGCTGGAGAAGACCCCCTACACTCAGCAGGCGCTGCACGCCTGCAAGCTTTATCTGGTGGCCGCCCCGAATGCTGCAGATGCCGCCGACATGGGCCAGCGCATCGCCGGTCTGCAATATGCTGCTGACAAGAACAAGGCGCAGATGCAGCAGCGCACCGCGTACATCAAACCCAGCGGCATGGACGACATGTACCGGTTTGGTGGCATCACCGGCAGCGTATCTGGTAACGATGTCACGCTGAAGTTGTTTGTGGACTGGGACTCGGCACCACCCAAGTATCAGGTCTATGTGGGTTGTTTCAGCAGCGATGGTGATGTGTATGGCCGCCCGCACGATCTGGTCAGCACGGATGACTGGATTCAGACTTGTCATCCAACGATCAGCTTGCACTTGGTCATCAAACCCGAAGGGGCCGGCTTCGTGGAACTGAGCGATGCCAGCGGCGCTGGTGTCCGTGCAACGCTTGATCAGTTATTCGCCGCCAAGCAAAAGACCATGGGCATGGCGCCGCTGTTCAGTGCCGCGGGTGATCAAGGCGATCGTTACTACGTCACGTATGTGCAAGGCGGCCATGACTTACAACACGCCGGCTATCTGATGTACGAGAGCGATTGTAATGGCAGCGTCTTGAGTCAGGATCCACGCGCGTTGCCGGATGATTTCATCTCCGCCGAGGTGCATAGGGAGGGCGGGTTCGGAAAATACTACCCAGAAGTAGTCATGTCACAGCCCAATACAGATGTCTGCAACAATCAGTTTGTCAGCAAGACGGGCTACCACTTCGGGGAATCGGAATAACGATTTGGCGATATTGATACAAAGCGCAATTAATAGACAGGGATAAATCATGAAACAAGCATTCAGATTGACGGTAGTGATCGTGTTCACAATGTTTTATTGGCATAACACATATGCAGAATCCCCTCGCATGCAGCTCAAGCAGATGGTCGAACAGCTGCAGGCGAACCCCAGCGACGACGCCCTGCGGACGCAGATAATCCAACTGGCAAACAAACTCAAGCCAGCACCGGCGATACCGGAGGAGGCGCGCATGCACTTCGTGAAGGCGGTTACCCTGCAGAAGGACGCTAAAAATCCTAGGGACTATGACCTGCCGATTCAGGAGTATCAGCAAGCGCTGCTGTTAGCGCCGTGGTGGTCAGATGCCTATTATGATCTGGCTTCAGCCCTTGAACTCACGCAGCAGTATCCTGAAGCCATTCAAAACTTGAAACTCTCCATACTGGCGAATCAGAATGGTCAGGATACACGTGCAGCCCAGGACAAGATTTATGCGCTTGAGGCCGAGCAGGAAAAACTGGTTAAGGATAAGGCCGAGCAGGAACAGGCGGCACGGTCAGAAGCGGCCAAGTATGGTTGGCTCTTGGGTCAATGGAAGGTGCATTATAGATTTTATGGTGGCGATAACAGCAACCGAACGCAGTGGGATGTATCAAGTCAAGCGAGCAAAAGCGGGAATCAAGTGCTATTTGCTTATAGCAGCGACAAAGTAGGGACAGCCCCTAACGGGGAGCCGATGAGCGTCCCATTTGATCCGAATGCCCAACCTTTTCTTCGGGCCACGATAGGAGAATCGGGGACTATGGATTGGCAATATGATTTTGGCACTGCCCCAATCCAATGCCCCACTCAGATCGGCTTGCAAAACATCAATGTTGTGGTGAGCAGTGATCAGCGGACGCTGACGATTACATTGCCCAGCATGTCGGTTTATTCAGAAGGTGGATGTACACCCAGTGGTTATTTCAACGAATACATATTGACTCGCGAATAACCAGACTGCGCTTCTGGGACATTCCATTTAGCCCCACGAAGGGCTTTGCATAAATGCAGCTGGATTGTTATTTATGCACCAGACTCGCACCGCCGCTCTGGCTGAGCATGTATTCCAGCGCCTGGATGACCTCGGCATCCGTGAGTGCGGGGTTGCCGCCGTGGGCCGGCATGGACTTGAAGCCGTGCAGGGCGTGGTCTTCCAGCACCGCCAGACCTTTGGCGAGATGCGGAGCCCATTCCGCCTTATTGCTGATTCGGGGCGCGCCCAGGGCGCCGGTTTGATGACAGGCGGAACAGGTGCCTTCCCAGATCTGTTTGCCGGTCTGGGCCACGGCGCTGGCACTGCCGCTGACGGGCGCCGGCGCGGAAGAAGCCGCCTGGGTCCCGGAATTGCCGGCCACTTGCACGTCGCCGATGGGCGCGAGCCGCTGGTCAATGAGTTTTTCCTGCGTCGGTCCGCCGCGATCGTAGGAACCAGGTTCATTCCCGGCGATGTAGATGGCAAGCCAGTAGGCGCCGATGGCAAAGGCGACCAGGACGCCGAACACCAACAGGAAGGAATCGAAAAAATGCTGGTCATGACGTTGGGCATGCGTCGGGTGGTCTGGATGCTCCACGGAGTTCCCCTGTGGTGAGATTGGCCTGGGTGCGGCCAGCGGCCGCTATCGGAGGGCGCAAATTATATAGCCAGCGGCCGGGGCGGGGGAAATCGCCCGCCGGTTGGACGCTCCGCGGGCTTCGCGGTATCCTTCCGGCCCGTTTTCAGCGCCCGTAGCTCAGCTGGGCGAGGCCGGGGATTTCAGATGAAGCACTGCTTCATCCCGGCGAGCGCCCGGACAGGATGTCCGGACAGGCGGGAGTACCATGGATGGTCATCGCCGCTGATAGTTTGAAATGAGTTTGCGCCCGTAGCTCAGCTGG
>DAHVFI010000147.1 GCA_027317045.1 Gammaproteobacteria bacterium | reverse complement strand
CGCCGCTCCAGATACGGTCCAGCACCTGACCGCGACTGAAGACTCTTTCGGGATGCGCCAGAAAGAACTCGAGTAGCCGGTATTCTGTTGGTCCAAGCACTATTTCAACGCCGTTGATTGTAACCCGGTGACTGACGGTGTTCATGGTTATCGCCCCCGCCGTTAAATTCTCTTCATGACTCCCTGTGCGCCGCAGCACCGCCTCGATACGTGCCGCCAGTTCGCGCGCCGAAAATGGCTTGGTAACATAGTCGTCTGCGCCTCCCTCCAGACCCATGATCTTGTCATCCTCGGCTACCCGGGCAGTCAGCATGATGATGGGCAATTCACGGGTATTGTCGTCACGCCTCAGCGCCCGCGCAAATTCCAGCCCACTCATGTCCGGTAACATCCAATCCAGCAACAACAGATCCGGCAAGCGGTCGGCAATACTAGTACGCGCCGCGCCACAGTCACCCGCTTCGGTCACTCGGTACCCTGCGCGCTGCAAGCCAAACGCGACCATTTCCCGCAATGGGCGCTCATCCTCGACGATTAAAATGTGCCTTTCCGTCATGCTTACGTCGGTCTCCTTAACGGCCGTAATTTAAACAGCGTCATGTGACAAACTGGTTACAGCCCGGATTTTGGCCAGGCAACCCGGTCACGGAGGTACACCGGCAATGCGGCATCAGCGCTGACTGCCTGCCCCCGAGCCAGAAGTAATCTGGCTAGGAGCGCGACATCCCGCGCCGTGGGCAGCAATGCAGCATCTTGCCCATCCAAGGCCGATCTCAGATGCGCCGTGAGCACATCTTTATAAACATTAAAACCCGACCCTGCGCCAAAGCAGGGCTCGGAATCCGGGAGCTGCACGGATTCCGGTGCACCCAAAGCTTCCGGCATGCAGGCGGTGAAATCATCTGCGGCTTCAGCTGTATATGCGCACCAGTACACTTGCCCCATTCTGGCATCCATGCAGACCAGGATTTTCTTTGGGCCATAGCGGCGGTGCGCGCCGGCCGCCAAAGCCATTAGATCAGAGACCGGCACAACCGGCCGCTCCGCTCCGAATGCAAGTCCTTGCACCACCGCGGTAGCCACGCGCACGCCCGTAAAACCGCCCGGCCCCCGCCCAAACGCCAGGGCATCCAATTGCGTCAGGGATAACCCCGCCTCCGCCAGCAGCGACTCCAGCATGGGCAGAATCAATTCCGCATGCGCACGCACAGCCATCTGGGAACGCTCAAGGATGCCGTCAGCGGTTAACAGAGCAACAGAACACTGCGAGGTTGAAGTCTCAAGAGCCAGAATTTTCATTGGGTCACATGCTTTGGATTGACTGGCAAAATCTCAGCCAGAAAATCCTGCACGTCTTCCAGGCTCCGGGTACGACGCATAGGCGGCAGGCTCTCCAGGAACAATTTGCCGTAACCGCGGCGGGTAACCCGCGGATCGCAAAGCATCATTACGCCCCTGTCCGTATCATCGCGAATCAAGCGCCCCACTCCCTGTTTGAGTGCTAATACTGCCTGCGGCAACTGGTAGTCCATAAATGGCTTACGTCCCGCATGCTCCAGCGCAGTGAGGCGCGCTTTGATGATCGGATCGCCAGGGGAGGCAAACGGTAGCCGGTCAATCATAACCATGGACAAGGCCGGTCCTTTCACGTCCACGCCTTCCCAGAAACTGGCTGTGCCCAACAGTACCGCATTGCCCAGTTCCCGAAAACGTTCCAACAGCCTGCGTCGCGGGGCTTCGCCTTGTATTAACAGCGGAAATTCGAACTGATTACGCACCATATCCGCGGCCTCGCGCAGTGCCCGGTGGCTGGTAAACAACAGGAAAGCCCGGCCGCCGCTGGCGCGGATAACCGGCAACACCGCCTGCACCACCGCCGCCGTGTACGCGGGGGTATTTACATCCGGCAGGTCACTGGGAAGGTATAACAATGCATTATGTTCATAGTCAAATGGACTACCCAGCAACAATTCTTCTGCATTTGTCAGTCCCAATCGTTCGCGGAAGTGTTCAAATCCCCCATTAATCGATAGTGTGGCCGACAGGAATATCCACCCACAACCAAGTTCTCGCATACAGGACTGAAATCGGCCAGCAACATCCAACGGCGTCAGGTTAAGGCTAAATCCATTGCCGAACCGTTCAATCCACCGTACGTATAGCTCCGCCTGCCCTTTTTCAACGAACTGGCTGAGTTGTGCGGCCAGGGTGTTCGCGCGCTGCCAGCAGTTTTTTAACCCGATGGAACGTTCTGCAAGTATTTCCAACGCTTGCTGCAATGTATTCAAGGCGGTATCGAGAGCATGTAATGATGACTGAAATGCAATTTGTGATTGCAATGCCTGCCATTCGGTACGCGCTTCCAGTTTTGAGGATAGTTGCTGCAATTCACCAAGTCTAGATTCAGTCATCTCCAGGATATTCACAATTTCAGAAGAGTCTGCCGCTGCTTCCCGATATTCACTGCGGCTATCCCGTAATAATTCATGCAAGCGATGACTGGAAAAAGCGGTACTAAAATGTTGACTGGCGATATCAGGCAGTTGGTGAGCCTCGTCCACTATTACCGCATCCACACCTGGCAGTAGTGCACCGAAACCTTCTTCCTTAAGCAGCATATCCGCCAGCAAGAGATGATGGTTGATTACAACGATATCGGCTTCCTGCGCGCGGCGGCGTGCTTCCAGCAGGAAACAGCTGCCATACTCCGGGCATTCCTGCCCCAGACAGTTTTCCACTGTGGATGTCACCTGCGGCCATAAGGGGGAGCTTTCAGGCACCGTGCCCAGCTCTGAGATCTCACCGCTGCGAGTGCTGTTTGCCCAGTCGCTGACACGCCCCAATTCGTCAGCCTGCTCGCGTCTGTTAAACAATCCACCGCCATGGTGCAAGGCAACGCCAAGGCGATGGCGACAGAGATAGTTGGATCGACCTTTGAGAAGTGCCATTTTTGCCGGCATACCCAATACCTGGCGGACTACCGGAAGATCGCGATGATACAGCTGATCCTGCAGCGTACGTGTGCCGGTGGAAATCAGGATGCGTTTTCCGGATAATAGCGTCGGTATCAGATAAGCAAAGGTCTTGCCGGTACCGGTACCGGCTTCCGCAACCAACGTGTCTTGCTGAAATAAAGCTCGACCGATGGCCCCAGCCAGTGTCTGTTGCGCATTGCGTGGCGTGAAGCTAGGTAGTATTTCCGAGAATGCTCCGCTTGTACCGAGCAGCTCGGAAAAATCAAACATACTTTCGCGAGTGAATGACTTGCTTATGCGTATTTCCAGGTCTATCAGGGTGCGATACCCAAAGGTGATTTCTTGAAGGCATCCACTTGCGCCTGACTCAACACATCTTGTTGAGCATCCATTTGCAACACAGCATTACGCATCGCCAGCGCTCCGTCTGGATTGGTGCGCGGGTCTGCATCCTCCGGATCGGTCGCCAACGCCACCAGCATTGCCACATCTTGTGGTTGCAATTGCGCAAATGGTTTCTTGAAATAAATTTGGCTGGCTGATGCAAATCCTCGTATAAGCTGCCCGGCATTCATATCAAAGCTTATATCATTTATATACGTTTCGAGAATGTCGGTACGGCTGTAGCCAAATTGCAATGCCACGGACTTCACTACGACAGCGATGCGAGAGTCATCGGGGAAATACATACGTACCAGCCGACTGGTCAAAGGGCTAACGGTTAAATCGCTGTCGTTATAAAAATTTGGATCGGTGGCAGCTAGCAGTGTGTTCGGAAGGAATTGCGTGGTAGATTGCAGGGTTAAATTTAAACCGTTGTGCCCGGCAGCATTCGCAGAGCGGTCAGCCATGAAACGATCATTCACCGCACGAGTGAGCCAGCCAACATAGGCAATGGTAGCGATAATAACCAGTACAATGACCGCCATTGTGCCAAGCATCCAATAGGACTTACCACGCCTATGCACACCCTTTGTAGCTCGCTCGCGCCGACGCCGAATAACCCGTTGAGTATCGTCGCTGCGACGCTTCAGAATCTCTCTGATTGTGTGCTCGCCCATAACAAACCCCTGTCAGGCAATATGAAAATATCCTCAGTGCACATTCTAGCATCCACGCCGGGCAATTGTGTGCCAGGCGCGTACTCTGCAGACCTGGAGACAAATCCGGTCAAGGCATTATAATGTGGCTGTGGCTGATTGTAGCCAGACGCATGCTAAATCGCCTTTTTAACTCTTTTCACTTCCACGATCCGGGGCAATAATGACCAGTAATAAAGCGCTCTCTGACTGGGTTGCTCAGGTCGAACGCCATGTTCAAGCTGACCATGTGCACTGGTGTGATGGCACGGCTGGCGAATATCGGGATTTGGTACAGCAGATGCTGAGAAGCGGCATACTCCATGAACTTAACCAGATAACCCACCCTCATTGCTATTTACATCGCTCCAACCCCCAGGATGTGGCACGTGTGGAGCACCTTACTTTTATCTGCAGCCGAAGCCAGGATGACGCGGGCCCCAACAATCACTGGATGGATCCAGCCGAGGCGCATGCCAAGATTGATGCGCTGTTTGCAGGCTGCATGCGTGGCCGGACAATGTATGTGATCCCTTATTGTATGGGGCCCCTGGATTCGCCTTTGGCCCGTTGTGGAGTCGAGATTACTGACAGTCCTTATGTCGCCATCAATATGCAGATCATGACCCGTATAGGTATGCCGGCACTCAAACGCATCGAAAAAGAAAGTAGCTTTGTGAAGGGCCTGCACTCGGTTGGAGACATTGATCCCAAGCGTCGTTTTATCATGCATTTCCCTGAGGAACTCACCATCAAGAGTTTTGGCTCCGGCTATGGCGGCAATGCCCTGCTTGGCAAGAAATGCCACGCGCTACGCATCGCCAGTTGGCAGGCGAAGCGTGAAGGCTGGCTGGCCGAACATATGCTAATCGTCGGTATCGAGAACCCTCAAGGTGAAGTGCACTATGTAGCAGCCGCCTTTCCATCTGCGTGTGGGAAAACAAACCTGGCAATGTTAATTCCACCCGCCACTCATAAAGGCTGGAAAGTTTGGACCATAGGCGATGACATCTGCTGGATGCACCTCGGCAAGGATGGCAGATTATGGGCCATGAATCCGGAGGCCGGATATTTCGGCGTGGTGCCGGGCACCAATCCGAATACCAATAAAAATGCCTATGAAATGATCACCCACGACACCATTTTCACCAATGTAGCTGTGACCCAGGATAACCAGCCATGGTGGGAGGGTCTCAAGGAAGGTACGCCTATTGCGGATTGGCAAGGTCGACCATACGATGGTAAACATGGAACTGCAGCCCATCCCAATTCGCGTTTCACGGTATCGGCCAGTCAAAATCCCAGTTACTCGCCTAAAGCGGAGGATCCACAGGGGGTACCGATCTCCGCCATCATCTTTGGCGGTCGCCGCCCTGATACGGTTCCGCTGGTTTATGAAGCCCGCGACTGGATACACGGCGTGCTTATGGGTGCCGGAACCGCATCCGAAACCACCGCCGCTGCTACAGGGCAAGTGGGCGTCGTGCGTCGTGATCCCATGGCCATGAAACCCTTCTGCGGCTACAACTTCGCCGACTATTGGAATCACTGGTTGTCTTTTCCTGCGAAGTCCACAAGGTTACCAAAAATTTTCCATGTGAACTGGTTCAGGCAGGATAAGAACGGCAAGTTTCTATGGCCGGGCTTTGGTGAAAATCTGCGTGTTCTACGTTGGGTGCTGGATCGCTGTAACGGTAAGGCCGAGGCTACTGAAACCCCTATCGGCTACCTGCCCACTACGAGTGCTATTGATACTGACGGGCTAGGCGTGAGCCCTGAAACCATGCAGACACTTTTAAGTGTAGATGCCGCCAAATGGCGTACCGAAATGCAGGCGCTTGAGGAGTATTTCCGTGGCTTTGGTGAGCGCCTGCCTTTAACCTTACGAAACGAACTGCAGCGCGTGACCGCAGCACTTGCCAATTGAGTGATGAGCTCGAAGCACCCTGGTCATAAACCATCCAGGTTCATTACTGCTGCCCTGCTCCCGTATCGTTGCGGGATTTGCCAACCAACTCCGGACGCATATAGGTACCACGCGAAGAAACATCCATTAGGCTGACGCGTCGACCCGTATTAATTTCAACGATTAGATGCTGTCTGGAAATATCGCCCTGATGGCTGTCAAGGTGAACATCGCATTGGGATGAACGGCCGACGGTGTTACGTCCGGGCTTCAACAAATAGGTCCGAACTGCGCCACTCTCTTTAAGCGTTAAAATCTCACCGTGCTTAGCCAGGCGATAACGGTTTGTACCCAGAAAAACCGTGATATCGGGTTTCTCTTCCAGATCCACTTCCACGGTATGACAATGTGGCAGGCGGGAATACCTGTTGAGTGCCATATCCGGAGATACCGGCATTTCTTTCATAGCTGTATTGCGGGACATGGATGTCAGGGATAACTCGCTGCCGCTCTCCTTTTTTGAGTGATCACGGAAACTGTCTACCGCCTGACGGCGGGCTTCCAGGAAGCGTACGTAATAAGTCAGGGCTTCACGCTGGTAATCCTCGGCGACGTGCTCAATAGTGCCAAGAGCAAACAAAATGGATGGCCAATCATGGTCATCAGGAACCTTGCTGATGTCCAAGCGCCGCCATAGGTTGGTCAATGATTCGCCGGTTTGTTTCGAGTTCGCCATGATATCTATGACATTCTGATAGGCATGCAGCATTTTGCGCGCTTCACGTTGCAAGGCATGCCCATCCATGTGCACGAAGCGTTCCATGCTCTCATTGGGAACCGTGAGGCGTGCGCTCAGAAACTGGATAAATTCATCCGGCGAGGCAAAAGCCTCACTGACATCGCCGACCCTGATTCTCAGGGCCCGACGACGCAGGCTTGCCACAAGATGTTTGATTGCAGACATCTATATTCACACCCGACTCGGCATTTATCCCGATTTATCCTCAGTATGGCCGTAACTTCAAATCTTCGCCAAGTATCCGCGCTCGATCACTATTGGTTGCAGGGCTTGTTGTTAATCTGTTCACATTGGTCCACTGGCAATGCAATCCCCTGGCCAAAGACATCATAGAGCGAAATATTCTGGAAAAGCGAGACATCAACGAAACCGCTTGCCAATAGACCGCCGTTCTCAACGAGCGCCGCAATTTGCTGGCCAATGCTGGTTACCAGAGTATCCTGTATAAACAGTCCCAATTGCGCGGCGATGTCGTCGGCAATTATCGCTCCGGGGCCGATCACAATCGGCAAGGTTGGCGGCAGCAGAAATGTTTGTATTGCGCCGGTGGCAATCTGTACCTGGGCTGTGCTGCTGCTAGTAAGCACATTCAATTCCTGGCCGAGTTCACCGATTTGCCCACCAGACACCAGTATCACCGTGTTGGCCTTGATCTGCGTTTGTGAAGTACCGGGATTCTGTATCACGCTGGTCTGACTGCCAGCAACCAGTGTTACCGTATTGGCCGTAAGTACGCCGCTATTGAGGATTAAATTGCCCATTCCCGCGAGTAACAATGATCCGGAGCTGCCGAGAGTCAAGCTGCCATTCACCGTGATGTTCCCGGCTGCCACCGGTATGCCGATAACTGAAGCGCCGCCAGATCCCGGTCCAGTACCGATGTATAAACCGCCGTCATACCCGTTCATGGCTGTATTGTTGAGCCTCAGACCGCCGCCATTGCCGCCGATATTAACAGCCAAGCCATTGGTTTCCGGCAAGAGCGTTAGCGTGCTATTGCCACGCACCGAGTTCGCACCGCCATTGAAGCCAATGGTATTAGCCTGAATGGTCGAAGCCGAAGCAATATTCAGTACGCCGTCAAAATTAATGGCGCCGGCGTTGCTCTTGAGCACACCTGCCAAATTAGTGGCCCCAGATTGGTATATCTGATTCCCTGACGTGATTATGGATTTGAGGTTGGCGACGGCGCTGCTCACCGTAAGGGATGTCAGCGCTGTACTGCCTCCGACAACACCGGCCAAACTGGCCTGTCCGGATGGCGTCGTGAGGATCAATGCGTGGGCGCCATCCACAGTCCCGGTGACGGTGATGTTGCCAGCCCCGGCCGCAGTTAATGCGGCATTGCTTAACAATAAGAGACTGCCATTGATCTGTATGCCGCCGCCTACTGAGCTTGATAGATTACCCTGCAACTGAACGTTACCGGTGTAGGACTGAGCATTGCTGGTGGCGACATCTGCAAGGGTAATAGTGCCGCCATTAATCGTGAGGCTTGCCAGCGGAATAGTTTGTCCAACTTGCGGCAATACTACGCTGCCGGTACCACTGTTGATGACCAATGCCTGACCGCCTGTAGTCACACCGTTGATGCCGGTTGCAGGCGAGAAATCGATATTGTTGTTGGTGGTGTTGATGTGTACGCTCGACCCAGCAATCACCACACCGCCCGTAACACCCGCGGTCAATAAATTATTGGTTGTAATGTTGTTACCTAGTAACAGCGTACCGCTGGTTTGTAGGCTCAGGGTTCCGAGATTGGCGACAGTCTGCAAACTGAGATTCCCTGCCCCGCTATCCAGCGTCATGGAAGATGAACCGTTGGCCCCGGTAATATCCTGATCGAAGGTGATATTGCCTCCGTTGGTGGCAATGTCCGCAATACCACTCACCGCCACCGGCGAAGCAAATCGAACGCTACCGCCGCTGCTGGTGACATTACTGCTGAGTAATACCGGACCTGCGCCCATCTGGTTGAGCGCGGCACTCAAAGATACCGGTCCGGTTACCGCAAACGTACCGCCATTATCAATGGTAAGTACACCACTGGTGATGGTGAATCCTTGCAAAGTAATGTTGCCTGGAGCTAACAGCGTCGTACCACCGGCAGCATTGCTGGTTACTCCCGTGAACAGGATATTCCCACTGGTAGCCGCGACATTTACAAGGCCTGCTGATAGGTCACCGTTGAGGTCGCCGGTAACTCCCGTACCACCAGTCAGAAACAGAGTGCCGGTACCGGAGCTGATTGTGCTGTTAAGATTCAAATTCCCGGCAGCATTCAGATTCACATTGCCGCTGCCACTGGCGGCAATAGTGCCGGTGGTAGTGAGATCACCGCTGCTGGTAGCGAGCGTGATAGCTCCATTGCCACCCGTGGTTATGGGTCCATTGGCAATAATTGCACCTGAGGAGGTGATATCGATGGTGCCATTGGCAGTGCTAATGGTACCCAGAGTGATCGCGCCCGTGTTGCTTGCGTAGATATCCCCGGTACCACTTACAGCTGCGTCTAGATTACCTGTGACTGTGGTGATTTGCGCCCCTGAAGTCCCGATGCCTGAAACCGCCGTGATGTTCACGGTTCCCGCCGTCACATTCTGGCTGGTTGAGTCGGTGATGCTTCCACCACTCACCAGCGTGAAGATGCCGCTGCCAAGAGCGATACCCTGAAGATCAACGCTTCCTGGGGTATCGATGAAGGCATCGCCGTTGGAGCCGCTGATTTGCAGAGTACCGATGTTGGCCAACAGCGGGTTGCCGGCGGAACCAATACTGGTGGCGCCAGCGATGTCCAAGGTAGCCGCAGTAATTGTCGCGGCCGTATTGTCGTTAATGGTTCCCACGTTATTGATGGCCAGAACCGCAGCTGGTGCCGTAAAGGAGCTCACGATATTCGCCGTATCTGTGCCGCCACCGCCATTGATCGAGCCATTCACGCCGGCACTTAGATTGAAAGTGTCTGCACCACTGCCGCCGGTAAGAATCTGGAAATTGCTGAAATTTAACGCACCGTTCAGGTTACCGGCATTGCTGCCGGTCACGTTCCAGGTATTGGTTGTATTAGGACCAGTAAGGTTATTCAATAATCCAGCAGTGCCGTTTGCACCGGTAATAACGGTAATATTGTCAAATCCACCAGCAATGCTTGCTTCCGTGCCCTGCACGCCGTCAATTGTCCCGGCACCGATAAGGGTCACATTCCGCGCCGTCGTGTAAGCGCTCCAGTCAATGGTGTCATTACCGGAAGTCACTCCACCACCATTGAGGCTGCCGCTCAAGCTTGCGCCATTGGCGAAGATAAAATTGTCCGTACCCGTACCGCCGATCAGGTTACCGATGTTCGTGAACGTGCCGCCCAGACCCGTCACCGTACCCTGGTTGGCACCGGTGACGCTCCAGGTATTGGCGCTGTTGTTCCCCTGCAGGCTGTTTCCCGTCGCCGCTCCGCTGCCGCCATTGATATTACCCGACAGGCTGCTGCTACCAGTAAATAGGAAGCTGTTGCTGCCGCTGCCGCCCGTCAGGCTTTCGATGCTGCTGAAGTTGAAGCCATCTACATTGCCGGCATTGGTACCGTTGATCGTCCAGGTGTTCACCGTGTTCGGTCCGGTGAGCATGTCGCTGCCCGCACTGCCCACCAGCGTACCAATGCCGCTGAACGTCCCGCCGATCTGCGAGCCCGTGCCGCTGCTGCTGGAGCTCAAGGTCACGTTCACCGGTCCGGCGAGTGCCGCATAGTTCAGGGTGTTGCTGCCACTGCCGCCAATCACGTTGCCGCTTAGTGAGCCACTGCCCTGGAAAACGAAACCGTCGTTGCCCGCTCCACCCATCAGGTTCTGCACATTGCTAAACGCCCCCACCAGCGTCGTCGCTCCGCTTGTCACCACGCCGCTGTTGCTGCCGGTAATGTTGAACGTGTCTCCGCTGTTATCCGCCGTCAGCGTGTCGTTCCCGCCTCCGCCAGTAATACTGCCAATACTGCCGCCAGCCAACACAAAATTATCCGCACCGCTGCCGCCCACCAGGTTCTGGAAGCTGCCGAAGTTCAGCACCTGGGCGGAACCCGTATCCTGCAGCGTACCGCCGTTCGCCGCGGTGAGCGTGTACGTCGCCCCGCTAGCATCCCCGGTCAGCGTATTGGTCGCTGTCGCCGATCCCGTCAGCGCCCCCATGTTGCTGAACCCGCTGATCCCGGTTGCCGTCCCGTTGTACCCCGCACTCCCCGGACCCGTGAGGCTCACGTTGGTCGCCGTCGTGTAGGCGCTTAAATTCAAGCTGTTGCCCCCCGTGCCCCCGTTTACCGAGGTCTCCGTAGCACCATTACTGAATGTGAAGTTGTCGTTCCCCATCCCGCCCGTCAGGCTCTGGATGTTCGTGAACGTGCCGCCGATCCCCGTCACGGTACCCGTGTTGGCTCCGGTGACGGTCCAGGTGTTCGCCACGTTGTCCCCCGTCAGGGTGTTGATTCCGGCTCCGCCGTCGATCGAACCACCCAACGTGCCCCCGGCAAGTGTGAAGCTGTCGTTCCCCGTCCCGCCGGTGAGGTCGGCGAAGTTACTGAAGATCAGGCTCTGTCCGTCGTTGTAAGTCCCGCCATTCGTAGCGCTGATCGTCCACAGGTTGTTGGTCGCCTCGCCGCTGATCAGCGTGTTCGTCACCCCTGTACCGCCGTTGACCGTGCCGATGTTGGTGAACGTCAGGTTGCTCGTCCCGCCGTCGTTTACCGTCAGGTTGAACAGATTGGTGGGCACCGAGCCGGTGATGGTCACCGTGGTCGCGGTCCCGTTGGCCAGCGTCAAGGTGTTGGGCAGCGACGTCGGCGCATCAATCTGGGTGATGTCCGTGAACCCGCCCGTGGGGTTCGGGCTGCCCGAGGTCGTGCCACTGTAGCCAAACGGCCCCGAGGGTCCGCTGAGGGTAATCCCCACCGCCGTGCTGTAGGCCGACAGGTCGAGGAGGTTGTTGCCACCCGCACCGCCGTTGACCGTGCCTGCCAACGTCGCCGCGTTCGAGAACACAAAGCTGTCATTGCCAGTCCCGCCCGTCAGGTTGCGGATGCCGCTGAACGTGGTGGTGGTATTAAGGCTGCCGGCATTCGCACCGCTGATCTGCCAGGCGTTGCTCCCGTCGGTCGCCGCCAGCGTGTCGATGCCCCCGCCACCGGTGATGCTACCGTTG
>DAHVFI010000123.1 GCA_027317045.1 Gammaproteobacteria bacterium | reverse complement strand
ATCATATATATAGCGGTCAACCTGCTGTTTTTCCAGTTCGCCATTGTCCTGGATGGCAAAGGACCGGTCGGCTCCCTGAACCACAGCTGCGCCCTGGTATTCCGAAACTGGTGGCGTACTTTCCTGGTGCTGTTATGCACGATACTCATCATCATCGGTATCGTGATATTGATCGCGTTGCCACTCGCATCGGTAATGCCTCTCGAGCATTGGTTGCCGGTGACCGCCGCTGCAGATACTGGTCGTACCCTCCTGGTTAAGGGTGTTCTGAAACTGATAGGCGCGGCGATATTCATGCCATTTATGATGGGGATACTCTATGTGCTCTACCACGACCTCAAGGCGCGCTACGCACTAAGATCGGTGCCCACCGTGGCAATCCAGGCCTGAGATTCCCTTGATACAGGAAATGAGTTCCTCCGGAACACTGCCCATTGGCGCTACGCTTGAGGAGGGCTGGCGGTTGTTCCTGAAATCCGTGCCGGTAATTTTACTGCCCATATGGGCCGCCGGGTTCGTGGATGTATTGCCGGATGCTTTTGCCGGCGGCGGACTGCTCACCGGAAGTTTAAACTGGTCCACGCTTCTGATTACCTTGGGCGCCTGGCTGGTTGAGAGCGCTCTTTATGGAAGCGCCATTGCCAAGCTGGATGCGCTTGCATCGGAAACCGCACTTTCCTATACCCGCGCATTACGCATCGGTATCCGTGCAGCACCGGCGGTTCTTATCGGCGACTTGCTGTATAACCTCGCTGCCTGGGGCGGGTTTATGCTGTTTATCGTTCCCGGCCTGATTCTGGGTACCACCCTCGCATTTTTTGCCTATGCCGCGGTGTTGGATCGCAAGAATATCTTTGATGCCCTGGGCTACAGTCACGCACTCACGTGGCCGCATTGGTGGAGGACTTCGGTGGTGGTCTCGGCGCCGGCCATTGCATTGTTCGTTTATGAGGTAATTGCCGACTGGCCGGATATCATGAGCGCGCTGCGACAGGTTAGCGAGGGTCAAATTCCTTCGACAGCCTCACTCGTGAATCCGTGGTATGACTTCGGACTCATGCCGTTACTTGGCGCGATAGTGTGGTGCTATGTGTTGGCGGTTTGTTATGTGCAATATCGCCGGCTCCAGACGCGTGCCGATACTCACTGAGACGCCATCGCGGCCAGTTCCTCCGCCTGGTATTCATTCATAAGCGGCATTATCAGATCATCCAGTTTCCCTTGAAGAATCTCATCCAGCTTGTAGAGCGCCAGATTGATGCGGTGATCGGTCACGCGTCCCTGGGGAAAATTATAGGTGCGGATGCGTTCCGAACGGTCACCACTGCCAACCTGCAGTTTGCGCGACTGTGCCTGTGCGCTGATCAATTTTTCCCGTTCCGCCGACAATAATTTGGCCTTGAGCAGGGACATGGCGCGAGCGCGGTTCTTGTGCTGGGAACGTTCGTCCTGGCATTCCACCACGATCCCGCTGGGCAAATGCGTGATGCGGATGGCGGAATCAGTCTTGTTTACATGCTGGCCGCCGGCGCCCGAGGAACGGTAAGTGTCTACCTTTAAGTCCGCCGGATTGATATCCACGTCCTCCACCATCTCCACTTCCGGAAGAATCGCCACGGTGCAGGCGGAAGTGTGGATGCGACCCTGGGTCTCGGTCTGCGGTACGCGCTGCACACGGTGGGCGCCGGATTCGAACTTGAGCCGAGAATAGGCGCCTTGGCCCACCACCCGGGAAATGACTTGCTTGTGACCGCCATGCTCACCGGGACTTTCGCTCAGGATTTCGACGTGCCAACCCCGTGCCTCTGCGTAGCGGCTATACATGCGGAACAGGTCGCCGGCGAACAGTGCGGCTTCATCCCCGCCGGTGCCGGCGCGGATTTCCAGGAAAATATTGCTGTCGTCGTGGGGATCTTTCGGCAACAGCAGTTTCACCAATTCCGGCTCCAAGGCCGTCAGGCGCGCACCGGCGGCGCGTATTTCGTCCTGCGCCAGACTCCGCATACCAGCATCCTGGTCCTCGGCCAGGCTTTCTGCCGCGCGCACATCGGCTTCGGCATCCGTGTAGGCGCGAAAATGCCGCACCAATGTTCCCAGACGCGCATATTCCTGTGAAAGATCCCGGAATTGTTTCTGATCGCCGATTATCCCAGGGCTGGCGAGCAGGGCCGACAGCTCCTCATGGCGCGCGCTTAACCTTTCAAGCTTCTGACGGATGGAATCTTTCATGGAGCTGGGTTGCGGAAATGCGAGGTCATAAAGATATATAAAGCATCGTCAAGGCTCCTTGTCATGGTCCTTCAGACCGAAAAGCTCGTGAGCCTGGCGGATGATATGGTCGCGGCCTTCATGGGCCGCTTGACGGAGATAGGCGGTAGGGGCATGCAACAACCGGTTGGTGAGCGTTTCCGCGAGAAATTTGAGAGCCTCTTCCGGCGGCGCACCGCCGGCAAGCAGATGTTGCGCCTGTTCCAGCGTCTGGTCCCTAAGGATCCCAGCGTTATCACGCACCGCGCGGATGGCGGGTACAGCGTCCAAGCCACGCAGCTGTTCCGTGAACTTCGCCACCTGGGCATCAATCAACAGTTCCGCCTGGTGCGCGGCCGTGCGGCGGGAATTCTGGTTGTTCTCCACCACGTTACGCAGATCATCGATAGTAAAGAGATAAACATCACTCAATTCCATCACTTGCGGGTCAATATCGCGTGGCACGGCAATATCCATCATGAGTACCGGTCGATGTTTGCGCGTCCCAAGAATTTCGGCGACGGTGGCATAGATGAGCAACGGTTCAGGACTACCGGTGGAAGCAATCACGATATCCGCCTCGCCGAGATGGATGGGGATCTCGTGTAAGCTGATGGCGTATCCGCCGAATTTTTCGGCAAGCTGGTGCCCGCGACTTAAGGTGCGGTTGGCGATGATCATGCGCCGGGTACCCTGTTCGCGGAGATGCTGCGCTACCAGTTCAATGGTCTCGCCGGCGCCGATGAGCAGCGCGGTAAGTTTGCTGAAATCGGCGAAGATTTGCCGCGCCAGATGCACCGTGGCGTAAGCCACGGATACGGGATGTTCACCGATATGCGTATCGGTACGCACCTGTTTCGCGACCGCGAAGGCATACTGGAACAAGCGGTGCAGGTGGTTGCCGGCTGCCCCGTGATGTTGCGCCTGCGAATAGGCATCCTTGATTTGGCCGAGAATCTGCGGCTCGCCCAGGATCATGGAATCCAGGCCGCAGGCGACCCGGAACAGGTGGCGTGCCGCGGCTTCGCCGGCATGGGTATAGAAACGTGCGCGCACATCCGGGTCATCGGCGCTGCGCAGGAGCGTAAGCCAGTCGGCCAGTTGTGCTTCGGAGCCGTTCTCCAGATGCGCATAGATTTCGGTGCGGTTGCAGGTGGACAGGATGACCGCTTCCTGTACGCCTTCCAAACCGGTCAACGTCCGTAAGGCCTCTGGAATTTGTTCCGCAGCGAAGCTCAGACGCTCACGTATGGCAACGGGCGCGGTGGCATGGCTGATTCCGAGGGTGAAGAGTGACATGGGACGTCTGAGTCGGACAGAAAAGGTGAATTTTGGGCGAATCTCCGCATTCTAACAAGCGCTTACCGCCGGGTAAGCCTGTGGCCTGGCGCGGCGGCGGAGTATAGTGGATAGGCAGGAATTAATGAGCTGAACTCCATGAAGATGTACTTGCATACCGGCCTCGCATGCGCGGCCTTGGTACTGGCCGGCTGTTCGGCTTCACCGGTCCAATCGCCGCCACTGGTATCTTCGGGCGGCTTCAGCGGCCCTGAGCAGGCGCTTACCTACCATGTGTTCTTGGGGGAACTGGCGTTGCAACGCCGTGATCTCAGGACCGGTGTGCAGCAGTACGCGAATGCGGCGCAATTGAGTACTGACCCCGCATTATCCGAATATGCGACCTTGCTGGCGTATAAGGACGGTGATGACAGGCTGGCGCTGGATTTGACCCATCATTGGTTGCAGTTGGCCCCGAAGGATAACAACGCGCGGCATTTTGAGGCGGTCCTGAACACGCGGCTCGGGAACGTGAATACCGCCGCCAGCGAATTCGAAAGCCTGCTGCAGGATATGCCGGGCGAGAATCTGCGGCTTATCAGCGAGTTGCTCGGTCAGGAAACCGCTGCCCATCAAGGGCTCGCGGTGATGCAGAAACTTGTGGCAACTCAGCCGCAATCGCCGCAGGCGCATTTTGCGCTGGGACAGCTGGCCTTGCACTATCAACATGCGCCGTTGGCGGTTGACGAGGCACGGCGCGCGCTGACACTCAAACCGGACTGGGATGACGCACTGGTGCTGGAAGCCAGGGCATTGCTGGCGGCCGGTAAAAACAACCAAGCCCTGAAGTTACTCAAAGCGCGTGCCCAGACAAAGCCGGATAACCTGCGCGTGCATTTGGCCTATGCAGCAGTGCTGGTTCAGACGGGACAGAGCGTCTTGGCGCAGGTGGAATTCGCCACAATCCTCAAGCAGCATCCCGACGATCCCGAGGCGCTGTATTCACTCGGCCTGCTGGCTTTGCAGGATAACCGCTTGCCCATGGCACGCGATTATTTTGCGCGCCTGCTCAAAACCGCACAGCGTAACGATGCTGCCCGGTATTTTCTCGGTAATACCGCCGAACTGGCGAAGCGCTATCCCGAGGCCCTACAGTGGTATCAGCAGGTGCATGGCGGCAGGCACTGGCTGCCCGCGCAGATCAGCGTGGCGCGTGTGCTGATAAGCCAGGACAAGCCGGATGCCGCCCGCAGCTATATCGATGAGATAGTCGGTATGGATTCCGATGACAGCGTGCAATTCCGCATTGCCGAAGCGCAGTTATTCAGTGAAGCCGGCGATAACAAAACCGCCTTGCAGGTGTTCGGTCAGGGCTTGACGGAAAATTCCGGCAACCCCGACCTGCTGTATGCGCGCGCGCTCCTTCGGGAGAATGTGGGCGACGCGCTGGCGGCCGAAAGCGATCTGCGCCGTATTCTCGGCCAGCAGCCGGACAATGCCGACGCACTTAACGCCCTCGGTTATATGCTGGCGGTGCATTCCACCCGTTATGAGGAAGCCCTCGGCTATATAAGGAAGGCATTGCAGCTCAAACCGGATGATCCCGCCATCATTGACAGCATGGGCTGGGTGGAATATCGGCTCGGCAATTACACCCAGGCCTTGGGATATCTGCGCAAGGCCTATGCTCAGCTCGCCGATCCAGAGGTGGCCGCGCACCTGACGGAGGTACTATGGGTTACGGGTGACAAACAAGAGGCACGTCGCATATGGAGCAGTGCGCTTAAGCAGCATCCTGGGGATACGGCGCTTCTGAAAGTGGGTCGGCGGTTCTCCCCGTGAACACGCGGGTAATGTTGGTTGCCAGTCTGTTGGCGCTTTCCGGCTGCGCAAGCGTGCCGGGCACGGCGCCAACGGGCGCGCCCGATGAAGCCGCCTGGCAGCTGCGGCGTACGCAGCTGGAAAAACTGGCGGACTGGGAGCTGCAGGGTCGCGTTGGCATCATCAACGGCAAGGACGGCGGCAGCGGTTCCATGGACTGGAAGCAGCAGGGGGGTGTTCTGGCATTCAGTTTTCGCGGCCCTTTTGGCGCCGGCAGTCTGCAAGTGCAGGGTGATGCCAATGCCTTGTGGGTGCGCAGTTCCCGCGGCGACGATTTCATTACCACCGATCCGGAACAGGATTTCAGCCGACGCCTGCGGATTCCGTTACCGGTGCTGAGCATGCGCTATTGGATGCTGGGTCTGCCCGACCCGACTGCACCGTTTACCAAGAGCGTGGATGCCCACGGTCATCTGGTGACGCTCGCGCAGCGCGGCTGGCAGGTGGACTACCAGGATTACGCCAGCTTCAAGGGCTATGATTTGCCTACCCGTCTGTTGATCGAGCGGGCGTCGGTGCGTATCAAAGTTGCAGTCAACAACTGGCAGCTGAATCCGGATACGCGCCAATCTCCCGCCAGTGTTCCATGACAGCGTCATTTAGCCGCGGCTGGCCGGCACCGGCCAAACTCAATCTTTTCCTGCACATTACCGGCCGGCGTGCCGACGGATATCACCTGCTGCAGACGCTGTTCCAATTCCTGGACTACGGCGATAGTCTGGATTTCGAAATGTGCAGCGACGGCAAGATCACGCGTCCCAGCGGATTGTTGCAGGTGCCGGAAGCAGACGATCTGGCGGTGCGCGCGGCGCGCCTGTTGCAGACACGCGCCAAGTCCCACCAGGGTGTGGCGATTCATATCCATAAGCGTTTGCCGGAAGGCGGCGGGCTGGGCGGAGGCAGTTCCGATGCGGCCACCACCCTGGTGGCCCTGAACCGGCTTTGGAGTGCAGGCTTGAGCATACAGGAGCTGACCCGTCTTGGCCTGGAGCTGGGAGCGGACGTGCCGCTATTTATCACGGGTCAAGCAGCCTGGGCCGAGGGTATCGGCGAAAGCTTGACTCCGGTGGAGCCACCGGAGCCCTGGTATCTGGTGCTCCGGCCGTCTTGTCAAATTGCCACTCGCGAGATTTTCCAGGCCCCTGATTTGACACGAAATTCCGCTGCAATCACAATAGCGGGCTTTTATGCGGGCCAAACCCGCAATGACTTTGAGCCGCTGGTGCGCCAGCGCTACCCGGCGGTGGCGGAAGCTCTGGACTGGCTCCAGCGGCGGGCTCCGGCACGTCTCACCGGCTCCGGCGCCTGTGTGTTTGGCACATTTGACCAGGAAAGTGCGGCGCGGCGAGTGCTGGAGGATCTGCCCCAGGGCTGGCGGGGATTCGTCGCCCGGCGATGCAATCGCTCCCCCCTGCTGGACCGGCTGGCGGTGGTGCAAGACCGGTAATAATAATGGGGCGTAGCCAAGCGGTAAGGCAGCGGGTTTTGATCCCGCCATCCCCAGGTTCGAATCCTGGCGCCCCAGCCAGACTGAAATTTGCTGCTGGCATGATTGCGCCAGGATGAGAACCTGGAAGGTTCGACAAAATCGCCGGGAGCGATTTTGAACCGCCGAAGGCGGGCCCCGAAGGGGTGGAGCACAGGGATGTGCGGAATAATCCTGGCGCCCCAGCCAACTGGATTTCACGGGATGCGCTGAGCATCCCGGATCACTGAGCACCGAAGACAAGCGAGGGCGTTGTGTCAGCAGGTAGCATGATGGTATTCGCGGGTAATGCCAACCCGCAATTGGCCGGCAGGATTGCCAACCATCTGCATTTGTCCCTGGGCAAAGCCCAGGTGGGCCGTTTCAGCGACGGCGAAGTGGCATTGGAGCTGATGGAAAACGTGCGCGGACGCGACGTGTTCATCGTGCAATCCACCTGCCCGCCCACCAACGACAACCTCATGGAGTTGCTGGTGATGGCCGATGCCCTGCGGCGCGCATCGGCCTCGCGCGTCACGGCCGTGGTACCGTATTTCGGCTACGCTCGCCAGGACCGGCGTCAGCGTGCCGCGCGTGTCCCGATCACCGCCAAGCTGGTGGCCAACATGGTGGTATCCGCGGGCGTGAACCGCGTGCTTACGGTGGATTTGCATGCTGACCAGATTCAGGGATTCTTCGACATCCCGGTGGATAATGTCTACGCGTCGCCGGTGCTGCTGGGCGATATGTGGAAACAGAAGTTCAAGAACCTGATCGTGGTGTCGCCCGACGTGGG
Source organism: Gammaproteobacteria bacterium (assembly GCA_027317045.1). Lineage (GTDB taxonomy): Bacteria > Pseudomonadota > Gammaproteobacteria > Natronospirales > REEB76 > REEB76. The sequence goes on along the minus strand of DAHVFI010000123.1, from coordinate 4,132 downwards.
CGGCGTGGTCAGGGCCCGGGCGCTGGCCAAGCGCCTGGATGACGCGGATTTGGCCATCATCGACAAGCGCCGGCCGCGGCCGAATGAAGCGCAGGTGATGAACATCATCGGTGAGGTCGAAGGCAGGACCTGCGTGATTGTGGATGACCTGGTGGATACGGCCGGCACCCTGTGCCTCGCCGCCAAGGCATTGAAAGAGCAGGGTGCCGCTAAGGTACTGGCCTATATCACGCATCCGGTGCTGTCGGGCAAGGCGATTGAAAACATCGAGGCATCGGCCCTGGATGAACTGGTGGTGACCGACACCATCCCGCTGCGCGATAAAGCCCAGGCCTGCGGCAAGATCCGGCAATTGAGCATTGCGCAGCTGCTGGCCGAAACCATGCGCCGCGTGAGTGACGAGGAATCGGTTTCCTCGCTGTATATAGATTAGTGAGGTGTGGGCAACACAGACAGGTGGCTCAGCCGCCGGCCTCACTTATCACAAGCCCGCTTTGCGGGCGTAGGAGCCGAACCTGGTCGCGGGGAGGCGTTTGTTAAACGTAACTGGAGAAATGAACCATGGCTGTCAGCTTCAATCTGAGCGCCGAAGTCCGTAACGACAAGGGGAAAGGTGCGAGCCGCCGCCTGCGTCGTACCGGCAAGGTGCCGGGCATTCTTTACGGAGCCGGCGAACCGCCGGTGGAATTGACGTTCGACCATAACGAACTGCGCAACAATCTCTCGCATGAGGCGTTTTACTCGCACGTGCTCAAGATCAAGGTAGGCGCTGACGAACACCAGGCGATCGTGAAAGACCTGCAACGTCATCCAGCCAAGCCGGTGATCATGCACCTGGACCTGTTGCGCGTGAAGGACAACGAGGAAATCCGCGTGCATGTGCCCTTGCATTTCCTGGGCGAGAAGGAAGCCACCGGCGTCAAGCAGCAGGGCGGCGTGGTATCGCGCAACCTGATCGAGGTCGAGATCGCGTGCCTGCCGCGTTATCTGCCGGAGTACATTGACGTCGATGTCATCAACCTGGAACTGAACCACGCACTGCACTTGTCCGACCTGAAACTTCCCGAAGGCGTACGCATCGTGCAACTCGCCTACGGTGAGGAGCACGACCTGCCGGTGGTGGCCATCCATCATGCGCGCATCACCGTTGAGGAAGAGCCGGTGGCGGCAGCCGCGGTTGCCGCGGAAGGCGCGGCCGTGGCCCCGGCGGAAGGTGCGGCGGCGGCTCCGGCTGCCGAGGGCAAACCGGGCGCCGATGCCAAGGCGGCGGCGGCCGGCAAAGGCGCGCCTGCGGGCAAGCCTGCCCCGACAGCCGGCAACAAGGGTGCGCCTGCGGGCAAGGCCGCCCCGACAGCCGACAAGGGCAAGGACAAGAAGTAAGCACGTCCCGGCCCGCGATCGCGGGCCGGGCCTTACTTTTCCATGCTTATGGCAGCCTCTGTGCAGATACAACTCGTGGTCGGCCTCGGCAATCCCGGGGCCGATTACGTTTTAACGCGCCACAACGTCGGCTTCTGGTTCGTGGACGCGCTGGCGCGCGCCCACGGCGGTAGTTTCAGCCAGGAACGCAAATTCAGCGGCGACGTTTGCCGGCTTACGCTAGGCGATCGCGAGCTGCGACTGCTGAAACCCGGCACCTTCATGAACCGCAGCGGCCAGGCTGCGCAGGCCCTGGCGGCCTATCTGAAACTGCCGCCGGAGGCCATCCTCGTGGCTCACGACGATCTGGATCTGCCGGCGGGCGCAGCGCGACTCAAGCAGGGCGGTGGTCACGGCGGGCACAACGGCCTCAGGGACATCATCGATCACCTGGGTGAGAATTTTTCGCGACTGCGTTTCGGCATCGGCCGGCCGTTGCACGCTGAAGAAGTCATCGATTATGTTTTGAAACGCGCCAGCGAGCATGACCAATCCCTGATCATGGAAGCGGTGACCGCGGCCATCGCAGTCATGCCGCGGATTCTCAATGGCGAGATGGAAAAAGCCATGCACGAACTGCACAGCCGCGAAGCTGTACCGTGCAACAAGCGCTGACAAGCACGTAAACGAAGGCTGTTCGTGGGAGCGGCGGTCTCCGCCGCGGTGATTTGAAAATCGCGGTCGAGACGACCGCTCCCGCAAATCACGGGACGAAAATCCCATCTTGCAACAGGAAAATATAATTGTAGGTCGGCAATCCTTTGCCGACTGCAAGCACGGCGGCATCGGAATGCCGCCCTACGGTGAGAATATCTTATGAGTCTCAAATGCGGCATCGTCGGTCTGCCCAATGTGGGTAAATCCACGCTCTTCAACGCCCTCACCAAGGCGGGCATTGCCGCCGAGAATTATCCGTTCTGCACCATTGATCCCAACGTGGGTGTGGTCGCCGTGCCGGACATGCGTTTGGATGAATTAGCCGCTATCGTGCATCCCCAGAAACTGATACCGGCCGCGGTGGAATTCGTGGATATCGCCGGGCTGGTAGCCGGGGCTTCCAAGGGTGAGGGCTTGGGCAACCAGTTCCTGTCCCATATCCGCGAGACCGACGCCATCGCCCACGTGGTGCGCTGCTTTGAGAATAGCGGTGTCGTGCACGTCACCGGAAAAGTGGATCCGCTTTCGGATAGCGAGACCATCAACACCGAACTGGCGCTGGCGGATCTGGAAGCCGTGGGTCGCGCGCTGGAACGCAACGCCCGCGTGGCCAAGTCCGGCGACAAGCAAGCGCTGGCACGGCAGCAAGTCCTGGAAACGCTTAAAGCCCACCTCGACCAGGCGCAGCCGGCGCGCTCCCTATGGTTGGCGTCGGAAGAGCAGGCATTGGTGCATGAATTCGGACTGCTGACGCTCAAGCCCACCATGTACATCGCCAACGTGGATGAGCACGGTTTCCGCAACAACCCGCTGCTGCAGAAAGTGCAGGCAATCGCACAGGCGGAGAAATCGGAAGTGGTGGCGGTGTGTGCCGCCATGGAAGCGGAAATCGCCGAACTGGACGACGCCGACAAGGCGGAATTCCTCAAGGATATGGGTCTTGCCGAGCCCGGCTTGAACCGCGTGATCCGCGCGGCTTACCAGCTACTCGGGCTGGAAACGTATTTCACCGCCGGTCCCAAGGAAGTGCGCGCCTGGACCATCCATAAAGGCTTCACCGCACCCCAGGCCGCGGGTGTGATCCACACGGATTTCGAGAAGGGCTTCATCCGTGCGGAAGTGGTGGCCTACGAGGATTACGTGAAGTACCAGGGCGAAGCCGGGGCCCGCGAGGCGGGCAAGTGGCGGCTGGAGGGGAAAGACTACCAGGTTCGGGAAGGCGATGTCATGCACTTCCGCTTCAATGTCTAGCGGCGGCCCTGCAGAAATCCGCCGCGGCGTGAGTCGGCAGGGCCGCGAAGATTTGAACCGTGTTATTTATCCTTGTAGAACCAGCCCGCCACCAGTGTGGCGATAATGGCGCCCACCCACATATCCAGCATCCACCACAGCGGCACGGCGCGCACCACCGGATCCCAGGTGGCGATACTCAAATTGATGGGGAAACCGGCGGCGAAGCCCAGGAGTACGCCCACTTTGAGCGCGGTCTTGGGGCCCGCTCCCCAACTCGTGCGAGCCACGGCGTACAGTAAGGCAGCGACTCCGGACAGAAGGAAGATCGTCACAAACCAGGTGATGAGAAATGCCGGCAGTCCGTAGCGGGGCTGGCTCAGAATATGACCGGCGGATCCCTCGGCCATGTAAGCGGATTTTAGAATTCCCATATTGACAATCGTGCTCCATACCGACCAGGCGACACCGCCTGCCAGGGCGCCGATGAGGATGCGCTTGCTGTTCATTATTTCTGCTCCTTAACCGGGACAGGCCTCGGGGATGACGCGTGGAAGTGTACGCTCGTATTTGGCAAACGCGCTAATTCCTTGACTTGCAAGGTGGGAAAACCGAGAATCAGCGCCCCTCGATTTTGTTTCATGGCTACGTAGCTCAGCTGGTTAGAGCGCGGCACTCATAATGCTGAGGTCGGTGGTTCGAGTCCACCCGTAGCCACCAATATCAAATCACTATTTCCTTGAATGAAACCTGCGCGACACTATACCGATCTCAGCATTATGCTGATTTATGGTCGGTGGTTCGTCGGCTTGTTGCGCTGTCCTGC
>DAHVFI010000107.1 GCA_027317045.1 Gammaproteobacteria bacterium | reverse complement strand
CTCATGCGGGGTGGACTTCATGCCGCGCGTCACCATGAGACGAATGTGCACGCCATCGCGCATGTGATTGGCGCGCAGCGTGTCAAGCACGCGTCCGGTCAATTGTTCGCGTGTCAGGCCGATGTCCATATCCAGAGCATTGGCGCCCTCGTATAGCCGGTCGAAGTGCTGGCTCAGAAACGGCAGGCCGCCGTCATGCAGACGCAAGCCTTCCCACACGCCATCGCCCAGCACGAAGCCGCTGTCAAATACCGAGACCTTGGCTGCGGCGCGCGGCAACAGCTCACCGTTGATGTTGATCTTGATACCCGCATTGCGCTGATCCTGCTCATAATCGTGGGTGCCTTTCGCCATCAATCTCTCCCCGGCATGGCCATAAAACCTGGCCTAGTCTAATAGCCGGGCCGGGCATTGGCTACGAACCGGAAACATCCGATTCAAATTCAAACGATGACCCGGACCGCACTTGATTTCCACCTGCATGCTCTTTACCGTGACCACCCTGACCTATCGAGCCAGGAGTCCCACATGAAACTGCTGCTTTCAGCGCTGGCATTGCTGCTGGCGGCCGGTCCGGTATTTGCTGCCGGCACGCCCCACCCCTTAGATGCCCACGACCTGGTGATGATGGACCGTGTCAATAATCCGCAGTTGTCGCCGGATGGCTCCGAAGTCGCATTCACAGTACGCGAGACCGATTTCGCCGCCAACAAAGGCATCACCAGCGTCTGGGTGCAGAACCTCGATCGTCGCGATGCCAAACCGGTGAAATTATCGATGGGCGACAGCCCCCACTGGTCCATGGACGGCAAGACCCTGTATTTCCTGTCCTCGAAATCCGGCTCCAGTCAGTTGTGGCGCGTAGCTGCCACCGGCGGCGCACCGGTGCAAGTCAGCGATTATCCGCTCGACATCAATAACTTCAAAATTTCGCCGGATGACCGGCACGTGCTCATGTCCATCGACGTGTTCACGGATTGCAACGACCTCGCCTGCAGCAAGGCGCGCCTTGATAAAAGAGCCGCGGACAAGGCCACCGGCCGCCTCTTCACCCACCTGTTCATTCGGCATTGGGATACCTGGATGGATGGACGCCGCTCACAGCTTTTCATCGCCGGCATCGGCGCCGACGGCAAACTCGATGGCCGGCCGATATGGCTCACCCGCGGCCTGGATGGCGATGTCCCCTCCAAACCCGACGGCGATGACAGTGAATATACATTCGCGCCGCATGGACGAACCGTGTATTTCGATGTCAAGACCGGCGGCTCGATCCAGGCTTGGTCCACCAACTTCAACGTGTACTCGGTGCCTGCCGACGGTTCTGCGGCGCCGAAGGATCTGACCACTACCAACCTGGCCTGGGATGGATTTCCTCTGGCGTCACCCGATGGCAAGACTTTGTACTACCTGGCCATGAAAACCCCCGGCTTCGAGGCCGACCGCTTCGCCATCATGGCGCGCGATCTCGACAGCGGGAAAACCCACGAAGTGGATCCGCACTGGGATCGCACCGCGGGGCCCTTGCAGATATCGGCCGACGGCAAGATCCTGTACACCACGGCGGATGATTGGGGCGACCATGCCCTGTTCGCTGTGGATGTGAAGACCGGAAAAGTCAGCAAGCTGGTGAGCGATGGCACGGTCACAGGATTTAATATTGTCGGAGATCACCTGATCGTGGCGCGGCAGGATTTCAAGCATCCCACGGATCTCTATCTCGCGGACGCCTCGGGCAAGGGATTCCATCAAATTACTTACTTCAATACCGAGCGCCTTAAAGATATCCAGTTTGGCGATTGGCAGTGGTTCACTTTCAAGGGCTGGCATGGCGACACCGTACAGGGTTATGTGATGCAGCCGGTGGGCTACGTGAAAGGCAAGAAATATCCCGTGGCCTTCCTGATCCATGGCGGCCCGCAAGGCGCCTGGACTAATGATTTCCATTACCGCTGGAATCCGGAGACTTATGCCGGCCAGGGTTTCGCGGTAGTGACAGTAAACTTCCATGGATCCACCGGTTATGGTCAGGCATTCACGGATGCCATATCCCAGCATTGGGGCGACCGGCCGCTGGAAGACCTCAAGAAAGGCTATGCAGCGGCGCTCAGGAAATTTCCGTTCCTGGATGCCAACCGTGCCTGTGCACTGGGCGCCAGCTACGGCGGTTACATGGTGTACTGGATCGCCGGCGTCTGGAACCAGCCATGGAAATGCCTGGTGGATCACGATGGCGTGTTCGATGCGCGCATGATGTATTACGCCACCGACGAGTTGTGGTTTGAAGAACATGAGAACGGTGGCACCCAGTACGAGCATCCGGCGAACTACGAGAAATTCAACCCGCTGGATCACGTCAAGGACTGGCGAGTCCCCATGCTCATCATCCACAGCGACCACGACTACCGCATCCCCGAGACCCAGGGTTTCGGCGCCTTCACCGCATTGCAGCGACGCGGCATACCCAGCGAGTTGCTGACTTTCCCGGATGAGAGCCACTTCGTGCAGAAACCGCAGAACAGCGTCCAATGGCACGATACCGTGAATGCCTGGCTGAAGCGCTGGACTTCACCCGATAATACGAAATAGCGCATGTCAACATGTAAAACAAACGGCGGCTATGAAGCCGCCGTTTTCATATAAAGTTGGACTACCGCTTCCGACCGATACTGTTGAAAAACTCAATTTTCAGGTTAAATGAATTTTTATATTCGCTATTGGCGCGTTTTGTTGCGAGCACTCGAGAGGGACTGCCATCATTGCAATAAACGTGCTCAACGATTCTGGTTTGCTTGT
>DAHVFI010000096.1 GCA_027317045.1 Gammaproteobacteria bacterium | reverse complement strand
TTGCACGCACCGTGTCGCGCAGCGCGCGCGCGTCATCGCCGCGTTTGCCGCCGGCCATAACCGGGGCCAGCAACGCCACCTCCACTTTGCCCGGACGGGGGCGTAAGGTTTCACCCGGCAAAATGGCGCGGGCGCCACGGATTACAACCGGAACCACGGGAATACCAGCACGGGTGGCGGCCAGGAACGTGCCCAGATGAAACGCGCGCAACCCCGGCTCCTTCCGGAAGGTGCCTTCCGGAAATACACCCAGAGAGGCGCCGTCACGGGCCAGTTGGATTAAACGGGTAGCATCATTTAATGCCGTCTTGGTGTCGAAGCGCTCCACGAATTCCGAACCTAGACGCCTCAACAACCAGCCCACCAGCGGTGTACCCATGGCCTCACGTTTTATGACAAATCCGAAACGGGGTGGCAAAGCGGCAGTGAGCAATGGCCCGTCCAGGTAAGTGGCGTGATTTGAGGCCAGGAAACAGGCGCCTGCCGGCAGATTTTCCAGTCCGGTAACCATTAGGGGGATGCCGGCCAGTATGAACAATATCCGGCCAGCCCTACGGGCTGCACGCCGGCGGCGTTTGCGGCCGGGTAGCACGATCACATAGAGGGTGGCTGGCACGCCGAACAACAGGAAAGCCGCCCAGACCCGCAGGGGAAATACCAGGGAATAGAGTGGCTTAGGAGATTGGCGCATGGACTGAGGCAGTATCCGGATTCAAGCCTTACCTGGCAAGCGGCACGAAATATGCTAATATTTTACATAAAAGAATTTAACGATGTTGCAGTTTTCAGGCGTGTAGACCGTGTAGTTTATTGTTTTGGTATGTCGTTCGTGTACGAAACAACATATTTCACTTAGCGAGGTGCTTCCCATGAGTGACTATGCCATCACTGAACATACTGCTTTCCATAATGTTCATGACATGACCCACTCCAGTCAGGCGGCTGGCCAGCAGGAAGTTGAACGCTTCTTGGATGCCATGTGGAGCGAGCGTGGCTTGGCGGACAACACGCTCGCCGCTTACCGCGCGGATCTGGTGGGGTTGAACCGCTGGCTTGAAAACCAGCACGTGGGAATTTTGCAGGTGCAGCGTGATCAATTACTGGCTTTTCTGGCCTGGCGTGTACAACAAGGCGCGCGACCGCGCTCCACAGCGCGGCAGTTGTCCAGCATCCGGCGCTTTTACCGCTATCTGCTGCGCGAGGGACGCATCGGCGAAGATCCCAGCACGCGCATCGATATGCCAAAACTCGGCCGTCCGCTGCCGAAATCATTGACTGAATCGGAAGTCATTGCCCTGCTCAAGGCGCCGGATGTGATGCAAGCGCTCGGTGTCCGCGACCGCGCCATGCTGGAATTGCTATACGCCACCGGCTTACGTGTATCCGAACTGGTGACCCTGCGTATTGACCAGATAAACCTGCGTCAGGGTGTGGTACGCGTACTTGGCAAAGGCAAACGCGAACGCCTGGTGCCGATAGGCGAGGAAGCCCAGACCTGGATCGAGAAATATCTGAGTACAGCACGCCCCGAGATTATCGGCATGCAGCAGAGCGATTATCTGTTCGCCACGCGCCGCAGCGATCACATGACCCGTCAGGCGTTCTGGCACATTATCAAGCGTTATGCACAGAAAGCTGGGATATCCATGGCCATGTCCCCCCACACACTGCGGCATGCGTTCGCTACACACCTGCTGAATCATGGCGCCGATTTGCGCGTGGTGCAGATGCTGCTGGGTCACAGCGATGTGTCCACCACCCAGATCTATACCCACGTGGCCCGCGAGCGCCTGAAGGATCTGCATGCTGAGCATCATCCCAGGGGCTGAACCCCGGAGTGAAGCGGTTGACCTGAGCGCGTAAAATCCGGGAACGGGAACCCGCAGGTCCACGGCGGGTCTTAGTGAATAATTGCCGGATTCTATTTCCATGAAAATTATACTGAAAGTCTTGCTTGTCGGCCTGTTGCTTGGCACCGCAGCCGCACGTGCGGATAGCGGGACCAGTGTCGAGCTGCGACTCGCAAAAATGCTCGGCCTCAAAGTTGATGATGTGACGCCGGCGCCCATTGCGGGCTTATATCGCATCACTGTTGGTCCGCAAGTCGCCTATGTTAGCGCCGATGGGCACTATCTTATTCGCGGCGACATCATCGATGTACGCAGCGGCGATAACCTCACTATCAGGCGCCGCGACGCAGCACGGCTTGCCTATCTGCAACATCTTGTTCCCGATATGCTGGTGTTCGCGCCACCACACCCCAAACGCACAATCACGGTATTCACCGATATTGACTGTGAATACTGCCGGGTGCTTGAACAGGACCGGCCGACCCTGAATGCCATGGGTATTGCGGTGCAATACCTTTTTTTCCCGCGCGATGGTATCGGCTCCGCATCCTGGCGGAAAGCGACGGATGTATGGTGCGCGAATGACCGTAAGGCGGCGTTCGAGACCGCCATGGGTGGCAAGCCGGTCAAGAATGCTTCATGCGATGCCGCCGCGGTGGTGGCGGGTTATCGTTTCGGTGAGCTGCTGGGTCTTGAGGGCACGCCGGCGATTATCACGGATCGTGGCCGGTTGATTGACGGCTATTTGCCGCCCACCGAACTGGTTTCCCTGCTGGATGCCGCCTCGCCGCCTGTTCAAAAAACATCGCATTGAATCCGTTCGGTGCCGATTGAGCGCCTGGAGCCGATAGCATAAAATGCCATTTGTCAGCGTCTTGGCAAACGCCTACTGAACTATCCCCGGCGCGTGGCGGCTGGAAGCATCGGTATTTTTTCGGAAAATTACTGGAGGAAAGTATGAAGATCCTGAATAGGAAGCTTGCAATGTGCTTACTTGTGACCGTGTGCTTGCTTGGCGCCAATGCCTACGCCAAGGACTACACTGTCAAGGAACTGAATAGTGGTGCCGGCGGCAGCTTCGTATTCGAACCCGATTTCCTGCATATCCAGCCAGGTGACTCGGTGCACTTTGTGGCCGTCGATCCCGCACATGACAGCCAGTCCTATCTGGTGCCGCAGGGTGCCAAGAACTGGAAGAGCGAGGTCAGCAAGGACATCACCTTGAAGTTCACCCAGGATGGCGTTTATCTTTATGAGTGCAATCCGCACCACATGTTCGGCATGCTGGGCGTCATCCAGGTGGGCAATGCCGTGAACAAGGCCGCGGCTGAGAAAGCCGCGCAGACCATGGAGAGCAAGCAGCTGATGAACCAGGGTCGGCTTGAGAAGCTCATGAAGGAAGTGAAATAGAATATTGTTAATGACCAAATGAAAATAAAAACGCCCCTCTGTGAGGGGCGTTTTTTCGACACTCGGGAATTCAGCGATCCAGTAATTTCAGTTTCCCGGGCTTACCTTCCCAAGCCTTGGCATCCGCGGGCGCGGGTTTCTGCTGGGTGAGCACCGGCCAGGATTTGGCCAGTTCGGCGTTCAATTCACGGAATTGCTGCTGGTCTTGCGGCAGATCGTCCTCGGCATAGATCGCGTTGATGGGACATTCCGGCTCACATAAGGTGCAGTCAATGCACTCGTCCGGATCAATCACCAGAAAATTCGGACCCTCATGGAAGCAGTCCACGGGACAGACTTCCACGCAGTCTGTGTATTTGCACTTGATGCAGTTTTCCGTGACGACGAAGGCCATGGTTTATGCCTCTGTGGCTGAGTGCCGATAGGGCAATTCTGCCATAAGCATCGGCGGGATTGCAGGCCTAGACTGCAACAGATTTCCGCCACGTGGTGATATGGAACTGGTACTGCCCGCGGTGCCGGTCCGCAAAAAAGCATTCCAGGGTATAACGCACGCTTGGAAAAGCGATGTCTTTCCAGGGGATGAGATCCTCGCTGAATAGATTCACTTCCAGGGTTTCCGCACCGACGCCATACTGTTCATGGCGCAGGCGGCCACGAAACATGAAATGCACCTGGTTGATGTCCGGCACGTTCACCGACGCCAGCGGCGCAAGCAGTTCAACTTCCGCGAGAGCTTCCTCCTGCGCCTCGCGCAGCGCCGCCTGTTCAAGGGTCTCGCCGTTTTCCATGAAACCCGCCGGCAAGGTCCAAAAGCCGGCACGCGGCTCGATGGCGCGGCGGCACAGGAGCACGTTGCCTTGCCATTCCGGCACGCAGCCCACCACCAGCTTGGGGTTCTGGTAATGGATGGTTCCACAGTGCTCACAGATGTGGCGGGGCAGGTGATCGCCAGGCGGGGTTTTTACCACCACTTCATAACCGCATTGGGCGCAGTATTTCATTGTGTATCGAGGTGGAGGGTGGTGCCCGGAGTCGGAATCGAACCGACACTCCTTTGAGGGGAACGGGATTTTGAGTCCCGCGCGTCTACCAGTTCCGCCATCCGGGCTTTGTTCGAGAACCAATGAGCCATATGGACCATCTGAATGCTCAAAGTGCATTTTGCCATAACTGCGCCATAGTGACGCATAGTAATTTCCTGCAACGATGGTCATGTCCGGCTGCCGAAATATATATAAATTTGTGACACACCAGACCAGAATTAGGCCGCCGCACCGGTGCCGGGGGGGCTGACAGGGCCTCGGTTTGGCCGCGTGCTGATCACTTGACCTGCATCATGGCCGGTTGACCCTTGGCGGAGCAGCATACTGATCATTCCCAGTCATTGGCGGTTTTCCCATGCACGATGAAATCCCGGCTCGCCCGGCTTGCGAGCAAGACGACGATCTCTCCGTTCTTAACCCCTGCTTTCTCGGCTCCAGCGGCGAGAACAGCGAGCTGTTCGAGCGGGTGCTGCTGGATCTGGTGCGTGACCACGTCTACTGGCGGCGCAACTTCCACCCCGAGGATCCGCCGCCCATCCCCATGCTGGCGGTGCACCAGCCGGAGTATGTGGACTTCGTGGACCGTATGCGCACCGAGCTCAACGCGCTCACGGCGGCGCTCAAACGCTCGGTGCCGTTCTTCAACCCGCGCTACCTCGGTCACATGGTGTCGGATACGCTGCTGCCCGGTCTGCTGGCCCAGCTGGTCACCACGCTTTACAACCCCAACAATGTTTCTCCAGAGGCGGCTCCCGTCACGCTTGATCTGGAACTCAGGGTGGGTGAGCAGCTCGCAAGCATGCTCGGCTTTGGCACCGATCCTGAGCGCGTTCCCTGTGCCTGGGGACATCTTGCCTCCGGTGGCACGCTCGCCAACTTCGAAAGTCTCGTGAATCTGCGTGCCGTGCGCTGCTATCCATTGGCCGTGAAGGATGCGCTGCTGGCCACGCGCCTGGCGTTGCCGTTGAGTGTCGCGGCCGGCCCGCCGCTGCTGGAACTGGATGACTGGACCTTGTTCAATCTGCCGCTGGACGAGGTTATGGAACTGCCGCAGCGGCTAGCGGCACAACTGCGTGAGCACGCGACCCCCTCCGAAGCCCGCCGCCTGCAGCAGGCACTCACCCAGGCGCGTGCCGAGTGCGCCGGG
>DAHVFI010000093.1 GCA_027317045.1 Gammaproteobacteria bacterium | reverse complement strand
GCCGGCGCCATCCTGCTCGGCAAAACGAATCTCAGCGAGTGGGCCAATTTCCGTTCCAGCTACTCGACCAGCGGCTGGAGTGGACGGGGCGGATTGACGCGCAATCCCTATGTACTGGACCGCAATGCCTGTGGTTCCAGTTCCGGCTCCGCCGCCGCTGTGTCCGCAGGCTTCGTGACCGTGGCGTTGGGCACTGAAACTGACGGTTCGCTGACCTGTCCGGCGTCGGTTAACGGCATTGTGGACATCAAACCGACGCTTGGCTTGGTGAGCCGTGCGGGTATCGTGCCCATTTCTCACAGCCAGGATGATCCCGGGCCCATGGCGCGCAGCGTCTCCGATGCCGCCGCCGTGCTTACGGTTATTGCCGGCAGCGACCCGCGCGATCCGGCGACGGTGGATGCCGACAAGCATGCGACCGACTACGCGAAGTTTCTGGAGCCCGGCAGCCTGGGTGGCAAGCGCATCGGCGTGGTCTGTGGGCTGGCGGGTTTCGACCCCAACGTGGACCGCATCCTCGACCAGAGTGTCGCAGCACTGCGCGCCGCCGGTGCCACCGTAACCCCGGTGAAGCTGCCGCATCTCCAGGACTATGAAAAAGCGGAAATGACCGTGCTCCTCTATGAGTTCAAACATGACCTCAACGTCTATCTTGCTATGCGCAAAGGCCTCAAGGTGAAGACGCTGGCCGACATCATTGCGTTCAACCGCCGGCATGCGCAGCAGGAGATGCCGTGGTTTGGCCAGGATCTGTTCATCAAAGCCGAAGCGGAAGGGCCGTTGACTGACAGGGGCTATATCGAGGCGCTCGCCAAAGAAAAGCGTTTGACCGGTCCGGAGGGCATTGATGCCGCCTTGAAGGCAGGCAAGCTCGATGCACTCATGGCACCTGCTTCAGGGCCGGCCTGGACCACCGATCTGGTCAATGGAGATCACAGCGGTGGCGGCGGTGACAGCCCGGCAGCGGTGGCGGGCTATCCTTCGATCACCGTGCCGGCCGGCAATGTGCACGGACTGCCGGTAGGCATGGTGTTCTTCGCCGGCAAATGGAGCGAACCGATTTTGATCAGCATCGCGTACGGTTTCGAACAAACCACACGGGCGCGGATCCGGCCGCGGTTTCTGACACTTGCACCCGTTAGCGACGATGTTCCTACACCGGCTGAGTTGAACGGAACAGTTCCAACTGGCGCTTCTTCGGTTACCAATACCTCAACTGTGTCGGCGGTTTGCCCTGTCAGTAACTCGACCTGACGCGCACATGCCGTAAACAAAAAAGGCCGCACATATGCGGCCTTTTTTCTGGAGTCCTGAAATAATACCGTCAGGCGGTCGCGCGCCCGCGGCTCATTTCCCTGAGCACCAGATCAATGCGTTCCACCGCCCAGTCAATCTGTTCGCGGGTAATCACCAGCGGCGGTGCGAGCCGCACCACGGTCTCGTGGGTTTCCTTGCTGAGGATGCCGTGGGCCATCAATCGTTCACAGACTTCGCGCGCCTTGGCTTTGCGCGAGTCAATCTCCACGCCGATGAAAAGTCCTTTACCGCGCAGCGCTTTGATGAGCGGACTCTTGAGTAGGTGGAGTTTATCCAGCAGATAAGCGCCCATCTCGGCGGAGCGTTCCGCGAGTTTTTCTTCCATCAGTACATTGAGGGCTTCCAGGCCCACGGCTGCGGCCAGCGGATTGCCGCCGAAGGTGCTGCCATGATCGCCGGGGGTGAATACATCCATCACCTCGCGACGCGCCAGGAACATGGAGACCGGCAGCAGTCCGCCACCCAGGGCCTTGCCGAGAATCAGGCCGTCCGGCTTCACGTTTTCGTACTGGCAGGCCAGCAGTTTGCCGGTGCGGCCGAGGCCGGTCTGGATTTCGTCGCAAATCAGTAGCACGTTGTGCTTATTACAAAGCTCGGCGCACTTGGCGAGATAGCCAGCAGGCGGCACCACGATGCCGGCTTCGCCCTGGATGGGCTCCACCAGAAACGCGGCGGTGTTCGGCGTGATGGCTTTTTCGAGTGCGGCCGCATCGCCGTAGGGAATCACTTTGAATCCCTCCGAGAACGGGCCGAAGCCATCCTTGTATTGGGCTTCGCTCGACATGCCGACGATGGCGATGGTGCGGCCGTGAAAGTTGCCGGTGCAGGCAATGATCTCGGCCTTGTTCGCCGGAATGCCTTTGACTTTATAGCCCCATTTGCGCGCGGCTTTGAGCGCGGTCTCCACACCTTCGGCGCCGGTGTTCATGGGCAGCGCCACGTCCATGCCCGTGAGTTCGCAGACGCGCTTCAGGAACGGCCCGAGTCTGTCGGTATAAAACGCGCGTGAGCAGATGGCGAGTTGCGCCGCTTGCTGTTGCAGGGCTTTCACCAGACGCGGATGGGCGTGGCCGTGACTCACCGCCGAATAAGCGCTCATCATGTCCAGGTATTTGTTACCGGCGTCGTCCCACACGTACACGCCTTCGCCGCAGGTCAGCACCACTGGCAGCGGATGATAGTTATGCGCGCAATAGCGGTTCTCGAGTTCGATGGTCTTGTTCATGGCGGTGTCTCAGCAGGCGGGGTCGCGCCGGTGTAGTACGGAGCGGCCGGGTAAACCGCTATCATACCAAAATGAAATTTTCCGCCCAAAATAGGCGGCTAAACCGGTTAAGTTTGATTTGTTTTTACGGATTTTATTCCAGCAAGGGAAAATGAATCGTGGCCGCCAGTGAAGCTGTGATTTTTCAGGGTTCTGCAGGCCAATTGGAAGGCCTGCTGGATGCGCCGCTGGATGCAGCGCGCGCCATCGCGGTCGTATGCCATCCGCATCCGCTGCAACAGGGCGCCATGACCAACAAGGTAGCTTACATCCTGGCACGTGCTTTCAACGATCTGGGTGCCGTATGTCTGCGCTTCAATTTCCGTGGCGTCGGCAAGAGTGCCGGCAGTTTTGACGATGGTATCGGCGAAACCGCCGATGCGCTGGCGGCCGTGGACTGGCTGAGCGTCCGCTATCCCGGAACGCCACTGTGGCTCGGCGGTTTTTCCTTCGGCGCTTATGTGGCGCTGCGCGCCCAGAGCGAACGCCCGGTCAAACGCCTGGTGACGGTGGCACCGGCGGTGGAGCGCCTCGATACCGTAGTCCTTAAAATGCCCGTTTGTCCCTGGCTGCTCATCCAGGGCGATGCGGATGAGGTGATCTCGCCGCAAGCGGTGTTTGATTGGGCCAGGAATCTGCCGCAGCCGCCGTCACTCGCCGTGTTGAAAGGCGCGGGGCATTTTTTCCACGGCCGCCTGAATGAATTGCGACAGACGGTAGTAGAGTATTTCTCCAGTGATATGGGCGTTTCCTGAGGGTCTGCTAGACTTTGATACCGCTGCCAAGGCACAACCAAATGGGATTTTAGGGAGAGTCATTATGCGTCGCATCATCTTGGCCTTTGTTCTTTTAGGTCTGACCGGCAGCGCCTTTGCTGGCAACAACATCAATAACCTGCCGGCCTTAACCCAGAGTGAGTTTCATGATTTATCCGCGGACCTGGGCGCCATTCTTTCATTCAAGCAGCTGGAGTCGGCTGCGCCGGAAGGTATCACCGGCTTTGATATAGGATTTGACCTAAGCGCCACCAACCTCGCGCATCCGTCCGACTGGAACACCGCCACCAACGGCAGCGGCGTGACCACCATCCCCATGGCGCGGGTGCGCGTCAGCAAGGGACTGCCGTTCGGTTTCGATGTGGGTGGTTTCTACAGCGGCGCCACCAATTCCAACATCAAGGCTTACGGCGGCGACATCCGTTATGCGATTCTCGACGGCGGTGCGCTGAGTCCGGCGCTGGGAATTCGTGCGGCGTTCAGCCGCCTGGGCGGAGTGAATCAGCTTTCATTTAATACCAAGAGCCTCGATCTAACCCTTTCCAAGGGTTTCGGGCCGTTCACCCCCTACGCCGGCGTCGGCCGCGTATGGATCAACAGCAACCCGGATGTTTCCACGGGGCTGCAGAATGAAAGTTTCTCGGCGGACGAAGGATTCGTGGGTCTGGCCATGAGTTTTGTAGTGGTGCACGTGGCACTCGAGGCCAACCGCACCGCCGGCAACAATACCTACAGCTTCAAGCTCGGCTTCGGCTTCTGAAGCACGGCAGCTTCTCGAGCTGGATATCGCAAGTTGTTTTGACGACCTTCCGTCATCGGTTGAATGGCGGAACAGTTTGCCGTTTTTTGAGTCCAACCCGTCTGTCGGCATTACCCTGCCGGTTGCCGGGGGATCATGATGTTTGCCTCATTTGTGGAGTTCATCGAAAAAAACCTGGGCGAGAATCACCCCGCATCCGGGAGGGATCCGCAGCAGGCGCTGCGGCTGGCCACCGCGGCGTTGTGCGTGGAAATGGCGCGCGCGGACCTGCAGGAAAAACCCGAGGAACTGGAGCGCGCCAAGATGATGCTGGCGCAGCGATTTTCCCTGGACGAGCATCAGGCCCAGGCGTTGATCAGCGCTGGCCGCACGGAATCGGACCAGAGCGTGTCACTCTATCATTTCACCCATTTACTCAATGAGCATCTGGATGAACCGAAAAAGCGGACCTTGATGGAGATGCTGTGGCAGGTGGCTTATGAGGACGGCAGCCTCGACAAGTATGAAGATGCGCTGATGCACAAACTGGCCGAGCTGCTGTATGTGCCGCCGAGGGAGTTGATGCTGGCAAAACACAAAGCGCTGTCGGCGAAGTAAATCGCACTCCCGGCGGGATGCCGGAGACGCTGCGGTGTTCGAAGGATCGGATCGGAGCCGCGTTGCCGCGGCTCCGAATCGAAATGGCTTACTTCACCATGTCCTTCATGGCCTTGAGGGCCTGAATCTTCACCACGTTGCGGGCGGGCTTGGCCTTGAAGATGGTCGGCTGGCCCGTGAACGGGTTGATGCCCTCGCGCGCCTTGGTGGCGGGTTTGCGCACCACGCGCACTTTCATGAGTCCCGGCACCACATAGGCCCCCGGACCTTTCTTGCCAAGGCGCTTGCCGATGAGTCCGGCCAGTCCTTCGAATATCCCTGCCACCTGTTTGCGGCTCAAACCCGTGGTATGGGCCAGATAAGCGTAAGTTTCCGATTTGGTCAGCGGTTTGTCAGCCGAGATAACCGGGGCTTTGGTGGTCTTGGCAACGGTTTTCACCTTCGCCTTGGCCTTGGAAGCGGTATTTTTCATTGCAGCCATTTAGGTCTCCTCTGGATGGCAGTGCAGAACACGCCGCGAAATCTAGCATATGCCGGGGAAAAGTGTGAGGGTTTTCCGCTAAAAACAGGGGATTTGCTGGGGGCTGCTGCGGTTATCCGTCAGCGCAGCGGCCATTGCAAAGGCAGTAGGATGTTCACAACCTGCAGCAGGATTAAAACCACCAAAGGCGATAAATCCAGCCCGCCCAGAGGCGGGATCAGCCTGCGGGCCGGTTGCAGCAGGGGTGCATTGATACTCCAGAGCAAACCCGCGATGGGGTTGCGATGGCTGGGGTTGGTCCAGCTCAGAATGGCTTCCACCAGGATGGTGACGAAATACAGGTTCACCAGCAGGAAGATAACCTTGAGGAGTGCCCACCAGGCCAGTCCCAGCGGGTCTGGGAAGCCGTCCACGATGCCCAGCACCAAAGTCACGTTGAGGATCTGCAGAATCACCACCAGCACCACGGCGGCGAAATCCAAGCCGCGCCAGCCAGGAATGACGCGCCGTAAAGGCAGCAGCGGTGGATTGGTGAGTTTCACGATGGCTTGACAGATGGGGTTATAAAAATCCGCCCGCATCCACTGCAAAAGAAAACGCAGCATGACCGCGGCGGTATATAAACCGAACACGGTGTTTATGAGAAACACGAGCGCATAGAGACCGCGGCTGTTCATGATCCCTCCTTGCCGAATTCATTGGACAGCTCCGCGCCGCGGTCGCGCGCGGCCGTCAGCGCATTCAAAAAAATCTCGCGCAATTTCCCAGCTTCCAGGATTTTGAGAGCCGCCGCGGTAGTGCCCCCCGGAGAAGTGACCTGTTTTCTAAGCGCCGCCGGATCATCCTGGCTTTCAAGCGCCATGCGTGCGGCGCCATAGGCGGTTTGCTGCACGAGTTTGCGCGCGACATCCGCCGGCAATCCCAGTTCACGGGCGGCGGCTTCCATGATTTCCATTATGAGGAAAAAATACGCGGGGCCGCTGCCGGATACGGCGGTTACCGCGTCCATGTGTACTTCATCATCCAGCCAAAGCGCGAGGCCCACAGCCTCGAAAATGTCCTCGGCCAGTGTGCGCTGCGCGCTGCTGACGATAGGATTGGCATATAGCGCCGCCGCGCCTGCGCCAATGAGTGCCGGTGTATTGGGCACAACGCGCACGATGGCGGCATCGTAGCCGAGCCAGCGGCGGATGTTTTTTTCGGGGATGCCGGCGGCGATGGAAATAATGAGGGGCCGGTTTTTCGCGAGCGTGGCGGCCAAGGGACGGGCGGCATCTCGAAATACCTGTGGCTTGACCGCGAACACCACCACTTGGACGTCCCGGACCGCGCTCAGATTGTCGGCATAGGTGTGCAGCGTAATAAATTGCTGACACAGGCGCTCCAGTTGGGAGGCATTCGGGTCCGCGACGTGGATATGGGTTGCGTTCAAGGCTTGATGCAGCAGACCGCCGATGAGGCTGCCCGCCATGTTGCCGCCGCCGATGAATGCGATGTGGGTGTCAGTGAACAAATTGTTCTCCGGAGTTGCCATTAGCATAGCGGCTGCGCATGTTTTCAGGAATGTTTGGATGGGCGCGTCCCGAAAATTGCACTGCCCAGCCGCACCAGTGTTGCACCTTCCAGGATGGCGGCCTCGAAATCACCCGACATGCCCATGGACAGGGTATCAAGTCCATGACCTTGGCGGTTGAGCAAGTCGAGGATCTCCCGCAGCCTATGGAACGCCCTGCATTGTGTCGCCACATCCTCCGCCGGGGGTGGAATGCACATAAGGCCGCGCAGTCGCAGACGCGGCAAAGCCGCTATGTATTCCGCCAGCGCCGGCACCTGTTCAGGCATGACGCCGCCTTTGGCCGGCTCCTCACCAAACCGTACTTCGATACAGGTGTTCAGCGGCGGAAGTACCGCGGGTCGTTGGACGGAGAGACGTTGCGCGATCCGTTCCCGGTCCACGGTATGCACCCAGGCAAAGTGCTCTGCCACCGCTCGGGTCTTGTTGCTTTGCAAGGTTCCAATGAAGTGCCACACCAGCCCCGGGTAATGAGCTAAAACCCGCAGTTTAGGCAGCGCTTCTTGCAGGTAGCTTTCGCCGAATTCCAGCTGCCCGGCTGCGCAGGCCCTGGCAACGGCTGTGGCTGGACAGGCCTTGCTGACTGCCAGCAGCCGGACACTGGCGGGGTCGCGGCCTGCCCGTTCTGCGGCCGCCCGTATGCGCACATGCACGGCGGTCAGGTTTCGGGAGATGGGTTCCAGGGT
>DAHVFI010000088.1 GCA_027317045.1 Gammaproteobacteria bacterium | reverse complement strand
CAACTGGCCGAGGAAATCGCGGCCCGAGGATTGCTGGTCTCGGAATTCCTCCCCGGTACGCCGCCGCTGCCGCACAATTTTCCGCGCCGCAACCGCATCATCAGCGGTCTTTCCGTGGGCACGCTGGTGGTGGAAGCGGCGCACACCAGCGGCTCACTCATCACCGCGCGTCTCGCCAGCGAACAGGGTCGTGAAGTTTTCGCCATCCCCGGCTCCATCCATAATCCGCTGGCGCGTGGCTGCCATCGCCTGATCCGTGAAGGCGCGAAGTTGGTGGAATCAGCCGGCGACATTCTCGAGGAACTCGCGCCCCTTTTGAAACTCGAACCGGCAAACGTGGCAAGTGCTTTGCCCATGCCGGTGGTTGATGCAGACGATCCCGAGTATCGGCTGCTCTTGAATTCCATGGATCATGCACCCACTTCAGTAGACTCGCTGGTGGAGCGCACTGGATTGACGCCCGACGTGGTTTCCTCCATGCTGCTGATGCTCGAGCTTCAGGGCCAGGTGGAAGCAACGCCGGGCGGACATTATTCCCGGGTAATAAAGAGGCCGACGTCATGATGAAAGAGAACGTACTTGACGTGCTCATGTACCTGTTCGAAAACTACCTGGATGACGATGAGGAAGAAACCGAGACCGATCGCGAATCCCTGACGGTGGAACTGGAAGAAGCCGGTTTTCCAAAAGCCGAGATCAACAAAGCCTTCGATTGGCTGGAAAATCTGGCGCAGAATCCGCCGGCATCCGAACCGTCGCTCAACCGCCACGACGGTTTCCGCGTATACGCCGAACAGGAATTCACGCGTCTCACCACCGAGTGCCGCGGCTTCATTCAGTATCTGGAAAACATTGGCATCCTCGAGGCCGCGCAACGCGAAGTGGTCATCGACCGTATCATGGCACTGGAGAACAACGAGATTGATCTCGAACAGGTGAAATGGATCATCCTCATGGTACTGTTCAACCACCCTGGCCAGGAAGACGCGTACTCCCGCATGGAAGACTTGGTGTTCGATGACGCACTTGGCGTGATGCACTGAGCGCCGCTGGCCAGCCACAGCGTGCCGGCGCGGCGGCATTTGCTTCCGCCGTCGAGGCCCCCAAAGTCCTGCGGACTTGCCGCCGCGATGCGGTTTGTAGTATTGCTGTATATATATGAGTGAAAACCTAGTCATTGTTGAATCCCCCGCGAAAGCCAAAACCATCAAGAAGTACCTGGGCAAGGGCTTCGAGGTACTGGCCTCCTACGGCCACGTGCGCGATCTGGTGCCCAAGGAGGGCGCCGTCGACACCGAAAATGATTTCTCCATGAAATACGCGCTCATCGAGCGCAATGAAAAGCACGTTGACGCCATCGCCAAGGCCCTCAAGAAGGCCGGGGCGCTGTACCTCGCCACCGACCCGGATCGCGAAGGCGAGGCCATTTCCTGGCATCTTTACGAAATCCTCAAGGAGCGTGGCGCCCTCAAGGATAAAGACGTGCATCGGGTGGTGTTTCACGAAATCAC
Source organism: Gammaproteobacteria bacterium (assembly GCA_027317045.1). GTDB lineage: Bacteria > Pseudomonadota > Gammaproteobacteria > Natronospirales > REEB76 > REEB76. Next base: position 2,370 of record DAHVFI010000088.1, on the reverse strand, counting down.
CCAGCGGGCCGTGAACGACGCAGTGGCCCATCCGCGCCCCCTGTCCACGGAACTGGTGAACGCCCAGCAGGCGCGCCGCGCTTTGGATTACCTGGTGGGCTTCAACCTCTCGCCGCTGTTGTGGAAAAAGATCCGCCGCGGCCTGTCCGCCGGCCGGGTGCAGTCGCCGGCGCTGCGGCTCATTTGCGAGCGCGAGGATGAAATCGAGAAATTCAAGATCGAGGAGTACTGGAGCATCGCCGCCAATGCGGAGAAAGATACTCAACCGTTCGGTGCACGGCTTTACCAGTACGCCGGGCAGAAGGTCGAACAGTTCACCTTCCGCGACGAGCAATCCACACGCGCCGCGGAACAGGCCTTGCTCAAATCCGCCGGCGGCAAACTCACGGTGGCCTCGGTTGAGAAGAAGCAGCGCAAGCGCAATCCGGCGGCACCCTTCACCACTTCCACCTTGCAACAGGAAGCCTCGCGCAAGCTGGGTTTCGGCGCGCAGCGCACCATGCGCACCGCCCAGCAGTTGTACGAAGGCATAGATCTCAGCGGCGAAGGCGCCGTGGGTCTCATCAGCTACATGCGTACCGACTCCGTGAACCTGGCCGCCGAAGCCGTGGCGGAGATCCGCGAGGTCATCGTTAAGCGCTATGGCGAGGATCACCTGCCGGAATCCCCGCGCGTCTACAAGACCAAATCCAAGAACGCCCAGGAGGCCCACGAGGCCATCCGTCCAACCTCCGCGGCACGCGCCCCGGAAGATATCCACGGCAAACTCACCGAGGAACAGCGCAAGCTTTACGAACTCATCTGGAAACGCACCATCGCCTGCCAGATGGAGCAGGCGGTATTCGACACCGTCACCGCCGATCTGGATGCGGGCCACGACAGCACTTTCCGTGCCACCGGCTCGGTGATGGTGCTACCGGGCTTCATGGCGGTATACCAGGAAGGTCATGACGACAATGTCGGCGATGAAGAGGAACGTCTGCTGCCGCCGCTCGAGACCGGTGAAACTATCGCCCTCAAAGACATCCAGTGTGATCAGCATTTCACCGAGCCGCCGCCGCGCTATACGGAAGCCAGTCTGGTGAAGGCGCTGGAAGAGTACGGCATCGGCCGGCCCTCGACCTATGCCACCATCATCTCCACGCTGCAACAACGCGAGTATGTGGAAATGGATCGCAAACGTTTCAAACCCACGGATGTGGGCCGCGTGGTCAGCAAATTCCTGACGGAGCACTTCACCCAGTACGTGGACTACGATTTCACCGCAAAAATGGAAGACGAGCTGGATGCGGTCTCCCGCGGCGAGAAGGAATGGGTTCCGGTGATGCACGAGTTTTGGGATCCGTTCAAGAAGCTGGTGGACCACAAGGAAGAAAACGTTTCACGCAAGGATGTGACCACGGAGAAAATGGACGAGAACTGTCCGAAATGCGGCAAGCCGCTTTCCATCCGTCTGGGACGGCGCGGACGTTTCATCGGTTGCACCGGTTATCCCGATTGCGATTACACCCGCAACCTGGACGAAACCGCCGAACAGGCACAGGCGCCCACGAAAGTGGAAGGCCGGCAATGCCCGCAATGCGGCTCGGACCTCATCATCCGCCGCGGTCGCTACGGCAAATTTATCGGCTGCTCCGGCTATCCCAAATGCAAATTCATCGAGCCGCTGGAAAAACCCCAGGACATGGGAGTTGAATGCCCCGAGTGCCATCAGGGCACCTTCCTCAAGCGCAAATCCCGCTACGGCAAGATCTTCTACTCCTGCTCGCGCTACCCGGATTGCAAATATGCCATCTGGAACCCGCCGCTGGCGCAAGCCTGTCCCAAGTGCGCCTGGCCGATCCTGACGGTCAAGACCACCAAGCGCAAGGGCACCGAACGCGTATGTCCGCGCAAGGAGTGCGGTTTCGCCGAACCCGCGCCGGAGCTCGCGCCGCCACAGGAGCCGGAAGCGGCGGTGGCGAACTGAAGCCCGCCCATGAGCATGCCCCGCTGGCCGCTGCGAGGTGCCCGGAAAGCAATATGGGGTGGCGGCGTTATCGCCTATCCCACGGAAGCGGTGTTTGGTCTGGGCTGCGATCCGCTGAACGCGGGCGCCGTGGCGAAACTGCTCGCCATCAAACAACGCGACACCGCCAAGGGTTTGATCCTCATCGCTGCCGACATCATCCAGCTTGATCCTTTCATGGACTTGTCCGGCAAGCTGCGGGACCAACTGCTCAGGACCTGGCCGGGACCGGTTACCTGGGTGGTGCCTGCCGCCCCGGGCGTTCCCGAGTGGCTCACCGGCGGGCGCGCCACCCTCGCGGTGCGTGTCACCGCCCACCCGGTGGCGCGCGACTTATGCACTGCCACCGGTTTGGCACTGAC
>DAHVFI010000078.1 GCA_027317045.1 Gammaproteobacteria bacterium | reverse complement strand
GCCGGCCACCCGTCAGAGTCAGGGTTTCGTTAAGCGCATCTTCGATGGAGGCGGGATCGGCGATGTTGAGCCGGATTGCCTGCAAGCCCATTTGTTTGAGGCGTTGCACATCCTCGGTTTTGCGGGCGCTGGCAATGACATTCCAGCCGCGGGCTTTGAGCACCTGTGCCGCGGCGAGGCCGATGCCGCTGGAACAGCCGGTGATGAGGACGCTGCGTTGGTCAGACATAGGGCACCTTCACTTTTTTAAACCGCTGGGAGATCGCGGTCGGTACGACCGCTCCCACAAGCACCTTAACCAACTAATTGCGGTCGGGAAGACAGTCACCAGTATCCAACCTGCTGCCGTACGTCAACTTCAAAGTATATCGGTCACACCCACCAGACAAATTTGATGCTTCCACATATGATGCTTGTGGGAGCGGCGGTATCCGCCGCGATGCTTGAACGGTTTGTGCATTACCCATTTAGTGCAAACGTGGGTGGAACGGGTTGTTCAGCGGCTTTCTTCTGCTTTTCTTCCGCTTCCCGCTGCTGCAGGGTCCAGAGCTGTGCATACAGACCGCCGATGCGCAGCAGTTCACGGTGCGTGCCGCGTTCCGCCACCGCGCCCTGATCCAGTACCACGATCTCGTCCGCGTCCACGATAGTGGAGAGGCGGTGAGCGATCACCAGACTGGTGCGATGCTCCGCCAGCTCGCGCATGGCCACCAGGATCGCCTGTTCGGCGTTGGAATCCAGGCTGGAGGTGGCTTCATCGAATACCAGGATCGGTGGATTCTTGAGAATCGCGCGGGCAATGGCCACGCGCTGCTTCTCGCCGCCGGATAATTTCAAACCGCGTTCGCCCACCAGGGTTTCATAACCCTGGGGTAACACCTCAATGAACTGTTTAAGGTTGGCCATGGCCGCCGCCTGTTCGATGTCCGAGCGGTTCGCATCGGGGCGGCCGTAGGCGATGTTGTAATAGATAGTGTCGTTGAACAGCACCGTGTCCTGGGGCACGATGCCGATGTTACGCCGCAGGCTGTCTCGGGTCACATCGCGGATGTCCTGGCCGTCAACCAGGATGCGGCCGCCACTGGCGTCGTAGAAGCGGAACAGCAGGCGCGCCAGCGTGGATTTACCCGCGCCGCTGGGTCCCACCACCGCCACTTTCGAGCCGGCCGGCACCGCGAAACTCACGCCGTGCAATATTTCCCGATCCTTGCCGTAACCGAAGCGCAGGTTCTCGAAGCGGATTTCACCTTGGCCTACCTTGAGAGCCGACGCCCCGGGTTTATCCGCCACCTGGGTGTTGCGGTCCAACAGCGCAAACATGCGTTCCATGTCCACGATGGAACGCTTCATTTCCCGATAGACGAAGCCCAGGAAGTTCAGCGGCATGAACAATTGCACGATGTAGGCGTTGACCATGACGAAATCACCCAGGGTCATGCGGCCATGCACCACTTCGTAACCGGCCAGCAGCATCATGGCGATTACGCCCAAAGCGATGATCAGTCCCTGACCGCTGTTGAGCGTAGACAGTGAATACTGGGTCTTGAGGGCTTCCTTCTCCCAGGAGGCCATTTCATTGTCGTAGCGATGGGCCTCGAAATCCTCGTTGGTGAAGTATTTCACCGTTTCGTAATTCAGCAGGCTGTCCACGGCGCGGGTATTGGCTTTGGAATCCAGCTCATTCATGCGCCGCATGTGCTGCAAGCGCCACTCAGTGACCAGAATCGAGAAGGCGATGTAGCACGCCACCGACACGATAATGATGAGCGCGAACCAGGCGGAAAAATTCCACAGGAAGATACCCAGCACCAGGCCGATTTCCAGCAAGGTCGGCAGGATGTTGAACAGCATGAAGCTCAGCACGAAGCTGATGCCGCGGGTGCCGCGTTCGATGTCCCGGGACAGCCCGCCGGTCTGGCGTTCCAGGTGGAAGGCCAGATCCAGATCATGCAGATGCCGGAAGACTCGCAAAGCGATGCGCCGCACCGCGCGCAGGGCCGCAAATTCGAAGACCAGGTCGCGTAATTCACCAAACAGGGTGCCGGCAAAACGCAGCACGCCGTAGCCGATGAGCAGGGCCACGGGCAGCACCAGCGCGGCATGGTGGACTGGGTTGAGGTCGTCCACCAGATGCTTGAGGGCTACCGGGATCAGCACCGTGGCTATCTTGGCGATCACCAGGAAAACGAGCGCCAGTAGGGTCCGGCCGCGGAACTCCCAGATGAAAGGTAGTAACGAGCGGAGGGTATGGCTGCGTTTTAGCGCTGGCGGCATCGAGTTTCCTGGTGAAGCGACCGGCAAGGTTATAATGACACGAATATCCGCGGCTTCGGGGAAGCGGGGATTGATGTCGGGTTGTCAGGCCCCATACATGGGGTAATCAACTGGGTTTTCAACAAGGCGGATCGGCATGCCTATCTATGAGTATGAGTGCAAAGCTTGCGGCTATCATCTGGAGGCCTTGCAGAAACTCAGCGATGCACCCTTGAAGAAGTGTCCGGAATGCGGTAAGCCGGCGCTGCACAAGCTGATGTCGGCCGCCGGGTTCCGCTTGAAGGGCGCGGGCTGGTACGAGACCGATTTCAAGTCGGGCAGCAAGCGCAATGTGGTGGATGGCGGCGATAAGCCGGCCACCGAGAACAAGGAAAAGAAGGAAGGCGAAAAGCAGGAAGGCACGGACAAGAAGGCCGCGGAGCCGGTCAAGGAAACCGCGCCCAAGAAAGCTGACAGCAAGACCGAAAGCAAACCCAAGCCGGTGAAAGCCGCGAAAGCCGAGTAGATGACCAATACCACAAGCAAGCCTGTGCGCAGCCGGATTCGGCGCTATCTGATTACCGGGGTCGTTATCTGGCTGCCGATCGTGGCCACGCTGTTTGTCCTGGGAATTTTCGTGGGCTACCTGGACAAGCTGGTGGTGCTGCTGCCGGAAAAGTGGCAACCCGTGCATCTCATCGGCTTTGCCATCCCCGGCTTGGGCGTCATCATGGCGCTCGTTATCCTGTTCATAACCGGCTTTATCGCCAGCAATTTCCTGGGCAGGCAACTGTTGCAACTGGGTGAGGATATCCTTGAGCACATCCCGTTGGTGCGCTCCATCTATTCGACCGCCAAGCAGATTTCCGACACCATGTTTTCCAAAAAGGGCAAGTCTTTTCGCAAAGTGGTTCTGATCCGCTATCCGCAGAAAGACACTTGGAGCCTGGCATTCGTCACCAACGATTCCCTGGGCGAGGTGAACGTGAAGGCGCCCCGCCAGCTGATCAGTGTTTTCATTCCCACTACCCCCAATCCCACCTCCGGATTTCTGATCATGGTGCCGCCGGAAGATACGGTCGAATTGGACATGACTGTGGACGAGGCTTTGAGGATGATTATTTCCCTGGGCGTGATCATACCGCCATATCCGCGCCTGG
>DAHVFI010000069.1 GCA_027317045.1 Gammaproteobacteria bacterium | reverse complement strand
GAAATGGCGCGTTTGGTGCGGCTGGTGATGAACACCAACACCTCGGCGCCTGCTTCCACCGCTTCCTCAACCGCGTATTGGATGAGTGGCTTATCCACGATGGGTAGCATTTCCTTGGGGCTCGCCTTGGTGGCCGGCAGGAAGCGCGTGCCCAGCCCGGCTACCGGAAAAACCGCTTTGCGGATCTTTGCATGTTTCATGGTTCTATATCTCCCCGTATGTTACTGCCATGCAGGTTCTCACCCGTTCAAACGGGATTGGAGAGACCGGTTGCGGTAAAGCTGATTTCGTGAAATGGCATGGTCCGGTTCCAAGTCTTGCAACCTGGACATTGCCAGTAGAGTGTTTTGCTGCGGAACCCACATTCCTCACAGCGATAGCGGGGTCCATTCTTTAGCAGATTCCTGACTGCGTTTTGCAGGGGTTCCAGGTCGGCCGACTGTGACGTGCCATTTCGCTGCGCGAAGGATGTAAACATTTCATAAAGCCCACGCAGGCTTGGCTCCGTGCGTAAATATTCGGCCACACAGGCCTGCGACACCGGATCATCCAGCTCGGGATCGAGAATCGCGGCGATCGCGAGATAACCGGAAGCCTTCGGATTATCGTGAAGCAATTCACCGAGCATGGATTCCAGCGTTTCCCGGCCAGCCACCTGCCGGGTCACTCGTGCCAGCGCCGGCAGCACCTCGGTAGCGTAACGGATTTCATGTTCCAGTACATTTTTATAGTGTCGTTGGCTGCGTCCCCATTCCTGGTCGGCTTCCGCCATTTGCGCCAGCAGCAAATTGGCGCGTACACAATTGGAATCATGGGATTGCGCGCGTTTCAGGAAGCGGCGGGCGAGCGCCATATCCTTGCCTGCTTCCGCCGTCTGGGCCAGTTCGCAAAAATACTGTGAAATCGTTTCTTCCTCGGAAATGCCCGTGTGCGTCTGTAACCGCCGTCGCATTGATATGGCCTGTTCCCAATCCTTCTGCTGTTCGTAAAGCGAAATCAGGCCGTTTAGAGCCTGATCGGTGTAGGTCGGCATATCCAGCAATTCCAGCAGGATGCTTTCGGCACGATCCAACAGACCGGCGCGCAGGTAATCCTGTGCTAGCTCGAACAGCGCTTGTGCCCGGTGGGCGCGGGTGAGATTGGGACGGGCGATAAGGTTTTGGTGAATGCGAATGGCGCGATCCACCTCACCACGGCGCCGGAACAGATTACCCAGGGCAAAATGGGTCTCGACCGTTTCCGAGTCCACTTCCGCTACGCGAATGAACACCTCGAGTGCCTTGTCCGGCTGCTCGTTCAGCAGGAAATTGAGGCCCTTGAAATACTCACTGCTGAAAAACTTGAAGCGCGAATCCCGGCCGCCGCCACGCTTCCAGTGTGCCAAGAGCCATCCGAATACGACGGCCGCGATCAGCAGCAGGATGGCGATTGCCGTGGAATCAATGGTCATTCTTTAGGGGAAGATTACGCAAATTGCGGATTTCCGCCTCGGCATCTCGAACCGAACGCTGCAGCCGCCAGGCTTCGCGCTTGAGGCGGAAAATGACTGCCAGACTGCTAAGCAAACCCAGCAGCCAGCCGATGATAGCAGCGCCCAGTAGCGCTGAAGACAAGTGCACCCGCAGGCTGCCTATGAGGTAATTGAGAACCACGGTCGTACCGTTGGCATAGGCCAGCAACAGAGCCACGACAAAGATACACACTAGGGCAACGATGGCGATCCAACGCAACATGACTGGCAGGCTCCGCTCAGACTATGGAGATTGGGGATCCCCAGATTTACCCCGGTTAACCGTGGGGGCCGTCGTTTACACGATCACGCAAATCCTTGCCTGGCTTGAAATGCGGGACGTGTTTCCCGGAGAGGGCGACGGAATCGCCGGTTTTCGGATTGCGTCCCATGCGCGGTGGGCGGAAATGCAATGAAAAACTCCCAAAACCACGTATTTCAATGCGTCGTCCCGTGGACAGCGCATTGCTCATTTGCTCCAGCATCGTTTTAACGGCAAGCTCGATATCCTTGCCAGCGAGATGGCTTTGCTTTCTGGCAATGATTTCGATCAGCTCTGACTTGGTCATGGTCCGCTTATACCTTCAACACTAAACTTATACTGTGCCAGCGTGGAAAACTTTTCTAATCGTAATACAAACAGGAGACATTCCCAGCCCGGGCAAGTGCGCTCGATTGCTCATCATTCCTGATCGTTGCCAATATGTTCCTTCAGCAAATCCCCCAGGGTGGTGGTGCCGGACGAGGTGTTACGCGCGTAATCTTCCATCGCCTGGGCTTCTTCCTGGATTTCCTTTGCTTTAACTGACAGGCTGATACTGCGGTTCTTGCGATCCATACCCACAAAGCGGGCCTCGATATCATCGCCCTCTTTGAGGACAGTGCGCGCATCCTCCACACGATCGCGCGAGAGTTCCGAGGCACGCAGATAGCCTTCAATACCGTTACCCAAATCAACCACGGCGCCCTTGGCATCCACTGTCGCCACCTTGCCCCGTACCATGCTGCCTTTGGGATGTTCGGCCAGAAAGTTCGAGAAAGGGTCCTTCTCCAATTGCTTGATGCCGAGAGAAATGCGTTCGCGCTGTGCGTCCACCGCCAGCACCACCGCTTCCACTTCGTCACCTTTCTTGTAGTTGCGTACTGCTTCCTCTCCGGGCATGTCCCAGGAAATATCCGAGAGATGTACCAGGCCGTCAATACCGCCGTCGAGACCGACGAAAATGCCGAAATCGGTGATGGATTTGATCTTGCCCTTGAGGCGATCATTTTTGCTGTGGCTGGCAGCGAAATCATCCCACGGATTCGGCTTGCACTGTTTCATGCCGAGCGAGATACGGCGCCGTTCCTCGTCGATTTCCAGTACCATGACCTCTGTTTCGTCGCCCACCTGCACGACCTTCGCTGGATTCACGTTCTTGTTGGTCCAGTCCATCTCAGAGACATGCACCAGGCCTTCCACACCCGGCTCAACTTCCACGAAGCAGCCATAATCGGCAAGGTTGGTGACCTTGCCAAACAGGCGCGTTCCGGTTGGATAGCGGCGTGTGATATCCACCCATGGGTCATCACCTAACTGCTTGAGCCCCAGGGATACCCGGTTGCGCTCGCGGTCGAACTTGAGGACTTTGACCTCGATTTCCTGACCGACAGCCACCACTTCTGACGGATGCTTGACACGCTTCCAGGCCATATCCGTGATATGCAGCAGACCGTCAATTCCGCCAAGATCCACGAAGGCGCCATATTCGGTGAGGTTTTTGACGAGGCCCTTCACCATCGAGCCTTCCTGTAGATTGCCCAGCAGTTGGTCGCGCTCGGCGCTGTATTCCTGCTCAACCACCGCACGTCGGGACACCACTACGTTGTTGCGGCGCTGATCCAGTTTGATGACCTTGAATTCCAGTTCTTTACCTTCCAGATAAACGGGATCGCGCACCGGGCGTACATCCACCAGTGATCCGGGCAGGAAGGCTCGCACACCATCAACCTCGACGGTGAAGCCGCCCTTGACCTTGCCGCTAATGTAACCCTTGACGATTTCACCCTTGGTGAAGGCTTCTTCAAGTTTGGTCCAGGAACGGGCGCGTTTGGCTTTCTCGCGCGACAAGCGGGTTTCGCCGAATCCGTCCTCGACAGCATCCAGGGCTACCTCCACATCGTCGCCCACGGCGATTTCCAGTTCACCGTTCTCGTTGTAAAACTGTTCGGCGGGTATTACACCTTCGGATTTGAGACCGGCATTGACGATTACCACGTCCGGCCTGATCTCCATTACCCGGGCTATGAGGATGGAGCCCGATTGCATCTGCGATTGCTTGATGCTTTCTTCAAAAAGTTCGGCGAAAGACTCGGTCATGTTGAGGTTGGTCCTGAATGCCCTGTGTGCAGGGGCCGTATTTGAGTTGGTCCGGTAGCCCTCCTGGGCTGCTCCGGGTGAATTAATAATCAAGGGCTGGTCCGTGTACCCCAACCATCTTCATTCAACTGCCGCCTGGGGTGCTGCCAAACCGACGTCGGGCCAGAACCAGGACCTTCTCCACCACCTGCTCGATACCGGTGCCGGTAGTATCCAGCACCACGGCCTCCGGGGCGGGCTTCAAGGGGGAAACAGCGCGGCTTTGGTCGCGTTCGTCGCGGGCAGCGATGTCCCTAAAAAGGCCGGGCAGAGTAGCATCTAACCCTTTTTGTTTCAACTGGTTATAGCGTCTTTTGACCCGTTCCCCGGCGCTCGCCGTGAGAAAGATTTTAAGGCCCGCATCCGGGAAAATAACCGTACCCATATCGCGGCCATCGGCCACCAAACCCGGGGCCCGGCGAAAGCTACGCTGCAAGATTTTGAGCCCTTCCCGGACCTGCGGGATTGCCGCCAGTTCCGAAGCACGGTTTCCGCACTCCTCGGCTCGCAACGGCTGGGTGATATCACGCCCATCCAGCAATATGCGTTCGTCGCCTGCCGCAGTCCGGCTAAACTCAACCTGCAGTGAACCGGCCAGGGATTGGAGTTTTTGAGGTTGATCAGATGACAAACCCGCCGCATCGCCCGCCCAGGCAAGCACGCGATACAGAGCGCCGCTATCCAGGAGATGCCAGCCGAGCGCATCTGCTACCCGCCGACTTACAGTGCCCTTGCCGGAACCACTCGGTCCATCAATAGCCACCACCGGGGGTGAAGTATTTTTGATCATGGAGGTAGTCTCTCGCTGACTTCAATAGGCAATCCGGCATTTCGGGCCAGGCCGGCGAAACCAGGGAACGACGTGTCCACATTGCGGCAATCGCGAATATGAATAGGTGAATGCGCACGCAGGCCGGCCATGGCAAAGGCCATGGCGATGCGATGGTCACCAAAACTATCCACCTCCCCTCCCTGGAAACCATTGCCACCGGTCACACGCAGGCCATCATCCCAAAGTTGCAGCTCCACTCCCAGAGTGCGTAGCCCCATTGCCATGGCTTGCAAGCGATCGCTTTCCTTCACGCGCAGCTCCGCTGCACCGCGCAGCGTGGTGACCCCCTGTGCTAACGCCGCGGCTATCAGCAGTGCCGGTAATTCGTCTATGGCAAGCGGCACCATTTCCGGGCCAATGTCCAAGCCCCGCAACTCCCCGCCATGCACTTCCACATCCGCCACCGGCTCGTTGCCAAGCATATGCTCATGCAGCAGGCGAATGTCCGCACCCATATCCCACAGCAAACGCAGCACGCCGTTGCGGCTTGGGTTTATACCTACGCCCTCGACGATGAGGTGGGCACCGGGTTGCGCGGCAGCCGCCACCATGAAAAACGCTGCCGATGACAGATCGCCCGGCACAGTAACGTCGGCAGCGCGAAGCGCACGGCCTCCGTAGATGCCGAACCACTCGCCATCGCGCAAGACCGCACACCCGAAGGATCCCAACATACGTTCGGTATGGTCACGGGTCGTGGCCGGCTCTTTTATCCAGGTTTCGCCTTCGGCCTGAAGACCGGCAAATAACAAGCTGGATTTCACCTGCGCACTGGCCAGCGGCATTGCATAGCGCAAGGGCTTGAGCGGTCGTTGACCGTGAACCGTGAGCGGCGCATGGCCCGATGTGCTTTTAATCACAGCGCCCATGCGCAGCAGAGGCTCGATGATGCGCAGCATGGGGCGGCGGTGCAGCGATGCATCGCCGGTGAGTACTGATTCGAACGGCTGTCCTGCCAGCAAACCCGTGAGTAGCCGCATGCTGGTACCGGAATTGCCGCAATTGAGTTCTCGTACGGGTGATCGCAAACCCTCAAAGCCAAGACCCTGGATCGTGACAGCACTGGATTCGGCGCGTTCCATTTTGACGCCCAACTCCTGCAAGGCAGCGAGTGTCGCCAGACAATCAGCACTCTCCAGAAAATTCGTGATGTGCGTCTCACCTGTGGCGAGCGCACCCAGCAGAAGCGCCCGGTGGCAAATGGATTTGTCGCCCGGCACCCGTATTCGCCCTGTGAGCCGGCCCCCGGGCGCGATCACGAAATCCTGGAAAGCAGCAATGGGCGGTACTGGGGATGCCGGGATATTCAATTGGCCAGCACTTTCTTGAGGGCTTGCAGCAGGCGGGCATTCTGGTCCGGCAAGCCGATGGTGATGCGCAAATGATTAGGCAGGTCATAGTTGTGCACCGGCCGCACAATAATGCCCTCGCGCAGCAAGGCTTCGTAAATGGTCAATGCCGGCTTTTTGAAATCCACTGTCAGGAAATTGCAAATGGATGGTATCCAGTTCAAACCGAGGGCCTGCAGGCCGCTTTCCAGCTGGCGCTTGCCAGCCCGGTTACTCCGCAGGGTGTTCTTGAGATGCTCACTGTCCGACAGCGCCGCCATCGCGCCCGCTTGCGCGAGGTTGTTGACATTGAAAGGCTGGCGTATGCGGTTGAGCAGTTCCGCCACACGCGGGTGCGATAGCGAATAGCCTATACGCAAGCCGGCCAGGCCGTAGGCCTTTGAAAAAGTGTGCGTCACCACCAGATTGGGGAACTGCTGCAACCATTGGGAACAATCCGGATACTCGGGTTCTTGCACATATTCGCTATATGCTTCATCCACAACCGCCAATACCTTTTGCGGCAAGCGTTCCAGGAATTGCAGCAGGTTGGTGCGATACAACCAGGTACCGGTGGGATTATTGGGATTGGCAATGCAGACCAGGCGTGTACGCTCATCAACGCACGCCAGCATCGCGTCCAGATCGTGGCCATAGGGCGTGCGCGGATGAGTGACGGGATGGGCGGCAGCAAAATGGACCGTTGCCCCCACCGCTTGGGCGACAATGGCGTAGACTGCGAAAGCATGCCGTGAGATGACGACGTTATATCCCGGCTGCAAAAAGGTTCGCGCCAGGAATTCAATATTCTGATCGGAGCCGTCACCGAAGGTGATGCACTCCGGCGCAAGCGCATGTTTCTTGGCAATTGCCAAGCGCAATTCATGCGTTTGACCATCCGGATAGATGGCGAGATTTGCAACCACATCGCGAACAGCAGCAATAGCCTTGGGGCTGGGACCCAGAGGATTTTCGTTGGAAGCCAATTTGACGACGTCTTTGGCGCCGAATTCGCGTTGCAGCTCCGCACTGGGCTTCCCCGGTTCATAGGGCTTCAGTCCGCGCACACCCGGTGCGCACAACTCCATCAGATCAAAGTTAAAATCACGCATTCTTTGCCGGCTATTCGTGCAAGGGGGTATTACCTTCAAGCGCGTGTGCGCTCAAACTCGCGCATGAATTCCGCGAGTGCGTGTACGCCCGCCTCCGGCATGGCGTTGTAAAGGCTGGCGCGGATACCGCCCACGGAGCGGTGGCCGGCCAAACCTACGAATCCCGCAGCTGTGGCTTGCTGCAAAAACACCGTTTCCAGTCTTTGCTCCGCGAGTCGGAAAGGCACATTCATCCACGAACGACAGGCGCGTTCCACCTGATTCCGATATAAGCCACTGCCGTCCAAAAGCTCATACAGGATACCGGCCTTGTGCTGGTTGCGCGCGGCCATGGCTGCAATGCCTCCTTGTTCCTTGAGCCAGGTCAGCATTTTAGCGGCCACGTACCACGCGAATACCGGCGGCGTGTTGAGCAGCGAGCGCGCCCGAATGTGCTCACGGTAATCCAGCATGGATGGCGTATCAGCGGGCACGTCATGCAATACATCGCGCCGCACGATCACGAGCGTAAGGCCGGCAATGCCGAGGTTCTTTTGCGCTGCGGCATAGATCAGTGCATGCCGGGGCACATCCACCGGCCGCGATAGGATCATGGAGGTCATGTCCGCAACCAGTGGCAAGCCCTGCGGGTCCGGCAGCCAGTGGAATTCCACGCCGCCGATGGTCTCATTGACCGTGTAATGCAGATAAGCGCCGGCCTTGTCCAGTTGCCACTGCTCCCGGGGGGGGATCCCTTGGTATCCGCACGCACCTGCGTCAGCGGCCACATGCACGCTGCATAATCGCTCGGCTTCGCGCATGGCGCGCACCGACCAATAGCCGGTATTTACGTAATTGGCACTGGATCGATCGCCCAGTAGGTTTAGCGGCGCCATCGCGAACTGTAGAGCGGCGCCGCCGTGCAGGAACAGAACCGCATATTCATCGGGAATCAACATAAGCCCGCGCAGATCCGCTTCGGCTTGCTCGGTGATCTTCTGGAAAGTATCGCTGCGGTGATTCATCTCCAGGATGGAAATGCCGATGCCACGGTAGTCAGGAAGTTCCTGTTGCAGCTCGCGCACTACCGCGTCCGGCAGCATCGCGGGTCCGGCTCCGAAATAATACACGCGCCTGGCGGTACCGTATGGAACCGGGGTATCAGCCGCTGCTTGAGTTTCCGTCGCCTTCATCGCTTTCGTCCACTTCGATGCGGTCAATGCCCACCAGCTGCTCACCGTCGTCGAGACGAATGAGGCGTACGCCTTGAGTGTTGCGCCCGATGACCGAGACGTCGCTGGCCGGCGTGCGCACCAGTGTTCCGCCATTGCTGATGAGCATGATTTCCGCGTCTGGCGCCACCTGTATAGCGCCCACCACCTTGCCGTTGCGTGCAGTGGTTTGTATTGAAATCACGCCTTGGCCGCCGCGCCCCTGCACCGGATAATCCACCGCTGGCGTACGCTTACCGTAGCCGTTTTCCGTGGCGGTGAGGATGTCGCCGTCACCGACGATGATGAGACCGATTACATGCTCGCCTTTGGCAAGCTGGATGCCGCGCACACCCGCAGCGTTCCGTCCCATGGGACGCACATCGGCCTCGTGGAAACGGATGGATTTTCCGTTGGAGGCGAACAATAACGCATCGCGCTGGCCGTCGGTGATGGCGACACCCACCAGGCCATCGCCCTTGTTCAGTTCCAGTGCGATGATGCCATTGCTGCGCGGCCGCGAAAAATTATCCAGTGAAGTCTTTTTTACCGTGCCAAAACGGGTAGCCATGAAAACATATTTGCTTTCCGAATACTCTCGCACCGGAAGTGCCGCAGTTATGCGCTCACCTTCGCTCAATGGCAGCAGGTTGACAATCGGCTTACCGCGAGCGCCGCGGCCAGCTTGAGGGAACTGATACACCTTCAGCCAATAGACCTTGCCGATGCTGGAGAAGCACAGCACCGTATCGTGGGTATTGGCAACGAACAGGTTGTCAATGAAATCCTCATCTTTGACCGTGGTGGCTGCTTTGCCGCGCCCACCGCGCCGCTGCGCACGGTAAGCGCTCACCGGTTGTGACTTGGCGTAACCGGCATGTGACAGAGTCACCACCACGTCTTCCTCGGTGATGAGGTCCTCAATAGTGAGATCTTCGTGATCCGAAACAATTTCAGTGCGACGCGCGTCCCCGTATTGCCCGCGCAGCATGGTTAATTCATCGCGGATTACTTTGAGCAGTTTGTTGGGATCAGCAAGGATAGCGCGCAAAGCGCTGATCAGGTCCAGCAGTTCCTTGTACTCGCTGACGATCTTGCCTTGCTCGAGTCCGGTGAGGCGCTGTAGCTTGAGATCGAGAATTGCCTGAGCCTGGATTTCGGAAAGTCGGTAAATTACACCGCGCAGTCCGGATTCCGTGGCTGCTTCTTCAGGCCGGGAGGCTTCTATGCCGGCGCGTTTCAGCATCTCGGTCACGATACCCGGCAACCAGTCCCGCGTCATCAGACCTGTTTTGGCCTCCGCCGGCCCGGCGGACTTTTTGATAAGCGCGATCATCTCGTCAATATTGGTCAAGGCTACCGCCAGGCCTTCCAAAACATGGGCGCGTTCGCGTGCCTTACGCAGGTCGAATAGCGTGCGCCGGGTCACTATCTCGCGGCGGTGACGTAGGAAGGCATCCAGCATTTCCTTGAGATTCAGCAGCTTCGGTTGGCCGTCGACTAATGCCACCATATTGATGCCGAACACGCTCTGCATGGCGGTGCGCTGGTACAGGTTGTTGAGCATTACCTCCAGGTTTTCGCCGCGCCGCAACTCGATGACCATGCGCATACCGTCCTTGTCGGACTCATCGCGCAGCTCGGTGACGCCATCGAGTTTCTTGTCCTTGACCAGCTCGGCGATGTGCTCCAGTAAGCGTGCCTTGTTTACCATGTACGGCAGTTCGGTCACGATAATGGATTGCTTGGCGCCTTCCTGGCCCTCCACATGGCTTTTCGCGCGCACGAAAATCCGACCGCGACCGGTGAAATACGCTTCGTGAATTCCGCGGGCGCCGTTAATGATGCCGCCCGTGGGAAAATCCGGGCCCGGCAGGTGTCTCATCAAGTCATGGATGGTGAGCCCGGCATCATCAATCAACGCCACGCAGGCATCGATGACTTCCTTGAGATTGTGCGGCGGAATATTGGTTGCCATACCCACGGCAATGCCGGAGGAGCCGTTAACCAGCAGGTTGGGCACCCGTGTCGGCAGTACCGACGGTTCGTTCTCGGATTCATCGTAGTTGGGGGTGAAATCTACCGTTTCCTTGTCGATATCGGCGAGCATCTCATGGGCGAGTTTCGCCATGCGCACTTCGGTATAACGCATGGCCGCCGGCAGGTCGCCGTCCACGGAGCCGAAATTGCCCTGGCCGTCCACCAGCATGTAGCGCATGGAAAACGGCTGCGCCATGCGCACCATGGTGTCGTACACCGCGGTGTCGCCGTGAGGATGGTATTTACCGATGACATCGCCCACCACCCGGGCGGATTTCTTATAGGGCTTGTTGTAGTCGTTGCCCAGTTCTTGCATGGCGAAGAGTACGCGCCGGTGCACGGGTTTAAGGCCGTCGCGCACGTCTGGCAGTGCCCGGCCCACGATCACGCTCATGGCGTAATCCAGGTAGGACTGCTTCATCTCATCTTCGAGGCTGACGAGGCTAAGCTCGCGGGCAAATTCGGCCATGCGGGACTGGATTTTGGTGTGTTTTAGGGCCGCTGAAAGCGGAAAATTCAAAGCGGAAATTTTACCACAGACAGACGATTTATCCGTCGTTTGGCAAGGCCTTAGCCTGACTCACCGGCCCCATCTTTTCTATCGCTACTCATGAAGTAGCAAGCGTCCGCTAATTGCGTGGAGCCAAAATTTAAAGGCAGGACTACGTGCCTCAAAGGGCGCGGGCGCAGGTTTAAAACCACTGGCTTTCCAGAGTTCCTCGCCATCACCGGACTCAACCGGGATCTTAGCCCCACTTTAGAGGCTTGCCCGCGTTGCCAAAGGATGCCGCTGTCAAAAGACGGTACCTTCACGGGCTATCGTTAGCGCCAGGCTACGGGCAGCGGTCCAATTGGCTATTATCCCGGTAGCCGTTAAAAACAGCCCACGACGCCCGTACAGGCAGCTCAGGTAAGGTCACTGACGCTGGCAAGTCTGTTATAGTGAAAGCGCTCCACAGCGCGCCTGTGCTGCTCAATGGCAAATGCATCAAAACCAAATCTAGGGGCACTGCTCCGTCGGGGAATCGGATACGCGCTGCTCGTGTTGGGCGCGGGCTGTGCTGCGCATGCTCCGCAAACCCAGTTCCCGCTAGCTAACGCCGGCCGGCCGGTCGAGAATTCCCAGGGCATTTGTGTGCAGGTTGGTCCCACGCCTGCCGGGAGCAAGACTGCATGCTACCAATTGGCGCAGCCGAACCTGCGGCATCATGTGGAGCCGCTGCCTCTGGACGAGTTCGGTTACCTGTTTCCACCACTGAAACCTGAACCCAAGCTGGCATCGACTGGTTTGCCTGCAGCCACCATCCAAGTCGCACCGCTGCACGCTGCGCCCGCCATCCCGGTTGCGGCTGTGCCGGTTGTCCCGACACCACCCCCGACAGGAGCGGTGCCCGCTGCCACCGCCATACGCTACATCACGAAAACGGTGCACTTCAACACGCGCTTGCCCTTCAAACTCAACCGCGCTCATCTGGCGCGTCAGAATCGGGCGGTTTTGTTGGCCTTCGTGAATTCGCTGGAACAGTATCGCGGTGTCGAAAGCATTCGCATCACCGGACATACTGACAGGAGCGGTCCGGCACGTTTCAACAACTGGTTGTCAGGCATGCGCGCCAAATCCGTGCAATTATGGCTGCTGTCTCTTGGCGTTGATCCGCGTATAACCCATGTGCGTGGCGTCGGCAGCAGGGAGCCACGCGCGCATGCGCGGAGTGCCGCCGATAACCGCTATGTGGACATTAAAGTGGTGGTACGCATCCCCGCGCCCTGATGCCCGACACCGATAAACCCTGCTCACCTTCCGGACTGCTGAGCTTTCCATTGTTATGGAAACTCTGATTAATTCGCACTGTCATAGCATACATCAATTATTTTGATGGAGAGATGAAGATGCGCGAGCAGCAAGCGACGTTTGCAGAAACCGGGTTTGAGCAGTATCGCAAGAGCACGCGACGTGAACAGTTTCTTG
>DAHVFI010000065.1 GCA_027317045.1 Gammaproteobacteria bacterium | reverse complement strand
CCGTTACTTCCCACCTATGCCCCCTACCCCTTTGTGCTGGTGTCGGGGGCAGGGGAGCGGGTCTTCGATGACCAGGGAAAGGCCTACTTGGACTTCTATGGGGGGCACTGCGTGGCCAGTACCGGGCATTGTCACCCGGCGGTGGCGGCAGCCATTACCGATCAGGCCCGCAAGCTGATTTTCTATTCAGCGGCCGCACAGCTGCCGGTCCGCGACCAGGCAGCTCAAACCTTGGTGGAATTCGCCGGTGCAGGTACGGCCTCAGTGTTCTTCTGTAATTCCGGGGGTGAGGCCAACGAGAGTGCCCTCAAGATCGCTCTCAAGCTCACCGCACGCAAACAGCTGGCGGCGTTTCACGGGGCTTTCCACGGCCGCTCGTTGTTGGCGCTTTCGGTCACCGACTCGCCGGCATTGAGGCAGGATTACGAAGCGCTGTTGGCGCCCACCCAGTTCCTGCCATTCGCGGATGCTGCCGCACTCGCTGCGGCTGATTTCTCCGGGGTGGCGGCGGTGATCGTGGAGCCCATCCAGTCCATGGCGGGTGTGAAAACCGCGACCGCTGAATGGTTTGCCGCACTGCGGGAAAAATGCACGCGCGCCGGAACGCTGCTGATATTCGATGAGGTGCAAACCGGCATTGGGCGTCTGAGCGCGCCGTTCGCCGCGCAGTTTTACGGCGTGGCCCCCGATCTCATCACCTGCGCCAAGGGCATGGCCTCGGGCGTGCCCATGGGCGGCGTGCTCATGAGCGCGGCGGTGGCGTCGGCGCTCAAGCCCGGAGATTTGGGCAGCACCTTTGGCGGCGGACCGTTGGCCTGCGCAGCGCTCATCGCCACGCTCAAGGTAATCCGCGATGAGAAGCTGATGGAGCGCGCCCAGGTGCTGGCCAAGAGCATCCGCAGCGCCCTGGACGGCGGAGTGGTGCGCGAAGTGCGTGGTGAGGGTTTGTTGCTGGGGTTAAACGCGGGTGCGCAGGCGAAAACACTGAAGGCTTCCCTGCTCAATAAATGTATTCTGGTGGGCGGTTCCGACGATCCGGGTGTATTGCGTCTCATGCCGCCGCTCACCGTCAGCGCCCGGGCGGTGGAAAAATTACTGGATACCATTGATGCCTTCCAGACCGAAGGCGCAGCCGCATGAAGCACTTCACCCACATCGCCGATCTGGGCGTGTCCGGTGTCGCTGAAGTTCTGGATGAAGCGCTGGCCTGGAAGCAGCGTGCGCCGGGCGTACATCTCGCCGGCAAACTGCTGGGCATGGTATTTTTCAATCCCTCGCTGCGCACGCGCGCATCCTTCGAGGCCGCCATGCTGCGCGGTGGCGGCCATGCCATCGTGCTGGAGGTGGGTAGCGGCGTCTGGAAACTCGAAGATCGCA
>DAHVFI010000047.1 GCA_027317045.1 Gammaproteobacteria bacterium | reverse complement strand
TGAATCAGGCGTGCTGATCCAACTCCAATTGGACGAAGCCTTGCCGCCGGTGTACGCGGACGCCGGCCGCATGCGCCAGATGCTGCACAATCTGCTCAAGAATGCCCAAGAGGCATTGGAAGGACACAAGGGCGGGCGGGTGAAGATCACCACGCATTATTATCACCGCGGCGCTGAACAGATGGCGGAGATCGTGGTGGAGGATAACGGTCCGGGTTTCAATACCGATATCCTCGGCAAGGCATTCGAGCCTTATGTGACCAGCAAACCCAAGGGCACCGGTCTGGGTCTCGCCATCGTAAAAAAACTCGCCGAGGAACACGGCGGCAGTATCCGCGCCCACAATAATTCCGAAGGCGGCGCGCGACTCATCATCCGTTTGCCGGTCACCGAGGAAGGGCGCACCAGTACGCTTCTCAGTAGCCTGCGGCGGCACTCCGGCGCCTAGGAGGAAAGCATGCGAGCCTCACAAATTCTGGTGGTGGACGATGAAGCGGACATCCGTGACATGGTCCGGGAGATTCTTACCGAAGAAGGCTATGAGGTGCGCGTGGCCAGCAACGCCGCGGAAGCGCGCGCAGCTCACGCCCAGCACGATCTTGATCTGGTGTTGCTGGATATCTGGATGCCCGATATGGACGGCATCAGTTTGCTCAAGGAATGGAGCCGTGAAACCCCGCTGTCGTTCCCGGTGGTGATGATGTCCGGCCACGGTACCGTCGAGACCGCCATCGAGGCCACCAAACTGGGCGCGCTGGATTTCGTGGAAAAACCCCTATCGCTTGCCAAACTGCTGCGCACAGTGGGGCATGCCATTGAGGTGGGTCGTCAAGCGCGTGCGCAGCGCGCCGGCCGCGGACCGCAATCGCCGCTGGAACCTCTGGGGAAAAGCCGGCCCATGCAGATTCTGCGTGATCAATGTCGGCGGGTGGCGCCGCATGAAACGGCGGTGCTACTGGTAGGTGAGCCTGAAACCGGGCGTGAAAGCATCGCTCATCATATTCACGCCCTAAGTTCGCGCGCCGCCGGACCGTTTGTGAATGTAATGCTGACGGGCTTGCCTGCCGATGAAATCGAAATTAAGTTTTTGGGACGTGAACAGGAGGGGCGTGTCGAACCTGGATGGTTGGATGAGGCGCGCGAAGGCACGTTGTTCCTGAACGACCTAACCGACATGCTGCCGCAAGTACAGCAGTTACTGCTGAGAGTGCTGGAACAGGGGAGCTACACACGCGTCGGCGGGCGCACCCCCCAGACCCTGGAACTGCGCATATTGTCTTCAGCACGCCCGGAGATTGAAAATCGGGTGGCTGATGGGCACTTTCGCAGCGATCTCTATGCGCGCCTGGAAGGTGTCACGGTGCGTGTGCCTCCATTGCGGGAATATCGTGAAGACGTGCCGGAATTGCTGCGCTATTACACCGACGCATTCGCGGACAGCGGCGATCTCAAATATCGCCGTTTCAGTGTGGCGGCCCAGAATCGCCTACGTAATTATCCCTGGCCCGGCAATCTTCGGGAGCTCAAGAATCTGGTGCAGCGTTGCCTGATGCTCGGCGACGAAAGCGAAGTGTCCCTGGAGGATGTGGAAAGCGCCCTCGAGCCTTACAGCGCTGACGAACCGTTGGTTAAACAGGATCTTCTGGCGATGCCGTTGCGCGAGGCCCGCGAGCATTTTGAGCGTGCCTATCTGCAGCAGCAATTGCAACTCTGCGGCGGTAAAGTGGGCAAGCTCGCCGAACGCGTGGGCATGGAGCGCACGCACCTGTACCGCAAGCTCAATTCCCTGGGAATTGATTTCCGCCAGCTGGGCAATGAGGATGAAGGCGGA
This sequence comes from Gammaproteobacteria bacterium, assembly GCA_027317045.1. GTDB lineage: Bacteria > Pseudomonadota > Gammaproteobacteria > Natronospirales > REEB76 > REEB76. The sequence continues at coordinate 534 of DAHVFI010000047.1, read as the reverse complement.
TGAGGCACTTATTCGCGTTGTCACCCAATAATGCGTTATTGGCGGCATTGCTGCTCGGTTTCGCCGTGCTTTTCGCACTCTTCAGTCTGCCTTTGCTGTTCGAGAAAATCCCGCCTAACTGGCTTTATGGAATACGCATCTCCCGGACATTCGAATCGGAGGAACACTGGTACCGCATCAACAAATACTTTGCACGGCGCATGTTGCATGGCTGTATCTTTCTGTGCGCTTTGGGGGTTGCCAGTTTGTTCGTTGTGCAGCCGCTGAACGAATGGCTGGCAGTTGGGTTGCTGATCGTGTGTTCGTTCTTGGTGGTGATGGATACCCTGCGTTATGCACGCCGTCTTTAGGCGAGAGGTAGGAAATCTGCTGTCGGGTAGAGGCTGGTGATGGCGCGGTAATACATGGATGGCCCCCCGCATTCACAGGGGGGGAACGTACGAATGGACGTTAATTGGTCTTGATGACCAGCGGTTCGATATGGTTTTGAGCGAGTTTAGTGCGCAACGCATTCAGCTCGGAAAGGCTTTGGAT
>DAHVFI010000294.1 GCA_027317045.1 Gammaproteobacteria bacterium | reverse complement strand
CTGTAATGCTGTCTATATTGGCCGAACCCACGCTGATTCTGGTGTTCGTCGGCATCACCCTCATGGCCAAATCCATGCTGCCATTTGTGGTGAATCATCTGCTGGTTGCAAACAGCGCCGTGTTCTGGAGCCCCACCCACCTGTTTCTGGTACTGGCGTTCTTTATCCTGTTGCTGGTAGAGACCGACAAGCTTCCGATCCATTCCAGCACCCACATCGAGGTGTACATGATCGAGGAGGCCCGTATCCTCGAGTATTCAGGTCCACTGCTGGGCCTGCTTAAATGGGCCTCCATGATGAAGCAGTTCATTCTTTATACAATTTTTTGCAATGTTTTGCTTCTGCCTTGGGGATTGTCTGTCCATGGTACCGCACTTGGTATTTTTGCCGCGACGGTCGTTCTGGTACTCAAATTATGCCTGATCGGAGCGGTCATGGTCGTGGTGCAGACGCTGCAGACGCGATTGCGTTTCTACCGTTACCAGGAACCCCTGGCGGCTTCGTTCCTGCTGGCGATCCTCGCTATCATTGCCAACCAGATCAGGTGAACCATGCTCGCAGCACATCTTGATCCCCTGGCCGCCTCGATATTCAGCCTGATCACCATCGCCAGCATGCTGCTGTCGTTCGTGATGCTGGGCTCTCGCTGGTTGAAGGATTATATGTATGCCTTTGGCGTCCAGTCCTGGTTGATTGCGCTGTTATCCGCTTTAGTGGGCTACTACGGTCATTACCCCGAGCTTTACTTCATTGCAATCCTCACCATTTTGTTTCGCGGCCTGTTTCTGCCTTATCTGGTGCTGCGTATCCTACGACGTTTGCACGTGAAACGTGAGCTGCATCTTGTATTGCAGCCATCGACCAGCTTGATTCTAGGCGCGATTTGCGTGGTTTTCTCCTTAGTGGTGGGGTTTCGCGTTTCGACGGTCATCGGTTTTCCTGAGAATGTGGTCGTGCTGGCGCTCACGGTGATGTTTACCATGAAGCTGGTTGGATTTCTGATACTGAGCGTACGGCATGAAGCAGTAAGTCATATTCTTGGTTTGATGCTGCTGGAAAACGGCATCTTCCTGGGGTCGCAAATATTGATTCCCGGCATGCCATTGCTGATCGAATTGGTAGTCTTGTTTGATCTGCTGGTGGCGGTGGCATGTTTCGGAGTACTGGTGCGCTACCTACTGGCGCGCGTGGGCAGTACCAGTAGTCTTGAACTCAAACGGTTGATAGGCTGATGATGACGTTGTGTTTCATTGTTCTATTGATCGCACCGTTAGTGGCGGTTGCTGGGGCCTTGTTGATCCGCCGGCCACGCATCGCCGAATACCTGAACCTGGTGGCCAGCATTACCGTATTTGCCGCCGCGGTGCCGTTACCATTTCTTGTGCAGACACCGTTGTTTTTCTGGCACGACTATCTGTTTATGGATGCATTTGGCTGCTGGGTCGCCTTATGCACAGCGGTGGTGTATCTGCTGGCGTCCATCTACGCGGTAGGTTACATGCGGCTACTCAATGAAGACAATAAACTTCCAGGTTTCTATGCACTGTTTGCCGGCTTTGCATGGACCATGCTGCTCGCCGTCTTTGTCAATAACATTGGTATGTTCTGGATCGCCATCGAACTCACCACCTTAGTGAGTACCTTCCTGGTGGGGTTCGAGCGGGCCGCGGAGAGTATCGAGGCTGCGTGGAAATATATCATCGTAGTATCGGCGGGTATTACCTTGGCATTGTTGGGCACCGTGCTGCTCTACTGGGGCGGCAGCCTGATACTTGGACCCAGCTACGATATGACCTGGCAAGTGTTGCGGGAGGTGGCACCACAGATGAATCCAGTGCTGCTCAAACTCGGGTTTCTATTGGTGCTTGCGGGATATGGCACAAAAGTTGGTTTGGCACCCATGCATACCTGGCTGCCGGATGCCCATAGTGAAGGTCCAACACCGGTATCAGCCATGCTTTCCGGCGCGCTGCTCAATACCGCCATGCTCGGCATTGTGCGTTTTCTTGCGATCGTGGACGCAGCGAACATCGGTTCGTTACCGCATACCACGCTGGTGGTATTGGGTATCTTCTCGGTTTTTATCGGGACGCTCTTCATCGTGCGTCAGGAAGGTGTCAAACGGCTGATGGCCTATTCAAGCGTAGAACACATGGGCATCCTGGCGCTAGGTTTCGGATTCGGCGGGGTTCTAGGTATCGCTGGGGCGCTCTACCATATGCTGAATCATTCCCTCAACAAATCGCTGATGTTTTTCGGCGCAGGTAACAGCATGCGTCGCTACGGTACCAAGGAAATGCCGGCGATACGCCGGGTGTTGCATGAATTTCCCGTTTCGGGATTGTTATGGCTTGCAGGTGCAGTGGCCATCACGGGCGCACCGCCTTTTGGTTTGTTCCTAAGCGAATTCAGCATTTTGCGGGCTGGCTTTGCCGGACAAAATCTATGGGCGGCAATCGTAACGCTGACCCTGCTGATCATCATCTTCATCGGTTTCCTCAGACACTTTGCTGCCATGTACTTCGGCAGGCGACCCGAAGCCACGCCCCAGGGAGCGATCGCCAGTGCCTGGTGCGTAGTGCCTATGTGGCTCGCCCTGGTACCACTCCTGATTATGGGGTTGTGGTGGCCGGACGGGTTAATGCGAGTCTTTGACGGCATTGCGCATCAACTGATAGGGCCCAGGTTATGAAAGGCGCATTGGAAATACGCCTTGCACCCGCGGAACTTCAATCTGCCTGTGAAGCGCTGCTTCAAGACGGCGGGCGCATGCAGATGGCTTGGGCTTGGGTTCCGTCCCCGGGCGGAATAGAGGTTTGTTATCTCGCTACTCAAGATGCACAGCAATCGTTTGTGCTGTGGCGTTGCAGCGCGACGGACCGGAGCTTGCCGAGCCTTGCCGGCATTGCGCCACTCCTGGGTTGGTATGAGCGCGAGATCACAGATCTTTTCGGGGTCAGCTTCACGGGTCATCCTGAACCCTATCCGTTGGTGCTGCAGGAAGGGGCGCGACCGATAAAACCACCCCTGGATCCCGCATACCCGGGAGATACCGCCATGCCATTCAAGCGCCAGCCGGCGCGCATCCCGGAGGTACTAGGCGATGACGTTCAGGCACTGCCATTCGGCCCGGTGCGCGCCGATGTGATGGAGTCCGCCCAGTTTTTATTCTTTTACCTGGGCGAGCACATTCTGCATTATCAACCGCGGCTGTTCTTCAAGCACCGTGGGATGGAGAAACGCTTTGAAGGGCTGGAGCCGGCCTTGGGCGTTGTGCTGGCCGAGCGCGTCTCGGGAGTCGGCAGCTTCGCCCATGCGCTCGCCTATTGCCAGGCAATTGAATCTGCCTGTGACTGCGTGATCCCACCGCGAGCTGAGTGGGCGCGAACACTACTCGCGGAATTCGAGCGGCTCTATAACCATCTGCATTATTTCGGTCACTTGGCCGACACTACCACGCTCAAGGTCGCCAACGTCGAAGGCAAGTTGCTGGAGGAACGCGTCAAACAGATCAACGCGCGGCTTTGTGGCAGCCGGCTTTTACGCAACCTACTTCGGCCGGGCGGTTTGCGCCGCGATGTCAATGTTTACACCGGACTCTCTGAAGAACTTCAGAAATTGCATCTTGATATTAGCCGTTATCTGGGGCAGTTGTCGCGGACCGCCGGCTATCTGGACCGTCTTATAGATACCGGCGTGTTGAACCGCCGCATTGCATTTGATCAGGGAGCCACAGGTCCAGTCGAGCGCGCTTCTGGTCTCGACCGGGATTTACGCCGTGATCACCCTTATGCAGCCTATGGCAACGTTCAGCTCCAAGTGCCTGTGCGGGAGATAGGCGATGCCAACGCGCGCGCGGAAGTACGCGCCGAGGAGATTGGCGCGTCAATGGCACTGATTGCGCGGCTGCTGGCTGATGTCCGACACGGTGCTTTGTGCGGTTCTTGTATGCCATTACCCAATGTGGAAGGCCTTGGCTGGTGCGAATCACCCAGGGGGGCCTTGTACTATGCCGTGCATTTTGACGAAGCTGGAAAATTGCGCCGCGTCAAAATCAAATCACCTTCCTTTTCGAATTGGCGCGTATTCCCGTATACGGTTCACGATTCAAACATGATGGATTATGCCATCAACGAAGCAAGTTTTGGTCTCAGCATCGCTGGATGCGACAGGTAGGAGCGACGTATGCCGGTGTGGACACTGTTTGGTTTGATGCGCGGTAGTGCCACAACCGATTGGCCTGCCGGAGAGGACGATGGGCAGAAAAATGCTCTCGGCATGCCGCGCTATCATCCAGAAAAATGCGAAGCTGGCTGCAGGGAATGCGTGGCCGTGTGCCTGTCGGGTGCGCTGACATTAATGCACGGCGGCGAGGCACGTTTGAACGTGGATTATGGCCGCTGCGTCGTTTGTCAGTTGTGTGTGGAAGTTTGTCCCACTGGTGCCTTGGAGACCAGCAATGATTGGGCGTTTGCCGCGCATGAGCGAGATGATCTTCGGTGGAAGCAGGCCTTGCAGTCACCGGAAGCCGCTATAGTGAAGTCGCGGATTGAGGGTGCATTCAAACGTAGTCTGCACATCCGTCATGTGGATGCCGGCTCCTGCAACGGCTGTGAGTCGGAACTGCAAGCACTCAACAATCCTTTCTACAATCTGCATCGTCTCGGTATCTTCTTTACGCCCTCGCCGCGTTTTGCCGATGTGCTTCTGGTTACCGGCACGGTCACTTATGCCATGCGCGACGCATTGCTTGCCACCTATGAGGCTATGCCGGAACCCAAGTGGGTCATGGCCATGGGCACCTGCGCCATATCCGGAGGCGTCGCCGCGGGTGGCTATAGTTCCGGCCACGGCCTTGAAGGGCTGCTGCCGGTGGATGTGTATCTTCCCGGGTGCCCGCCGAATCCGGCCGCCATCATTCATGCATTACTCGTACTGCTGGAGCGTGCCTCCCCACGCGTAAGCGATGGCCATCATATGGATATAAACCGCCATGAGTAATGTTTTGCTGTTGTTGGTCATTATCTGCTGGGTGCTTGCCTGCCTCTTGATCTTATCCACCGGGGCTACCAGACTCGCGCGGCGACTGCTCGCGGCGGGTGCATTCGCGGGCGTCTTACTCGCGATTATCACCTTGCCGGGCGGCATGCCTCCGGTACAACTGCCGGTGAGCGTGGGCGGCGGGCCGATCACCTTCGAACTCTCAGCGTCGGCGCTCTGGCTGATGGGATTCGGATTGGCGGCAGCGATTCCGGCCTGTTGGCTCGGCACACCGGGGGAAGGCCAGCACGGGTGGATAGCAGGTGCGGCCTTGAGCCTGCTTGGAGCGCTCGGGATATTTGGACTTCAGGACAGCATCGCTTTTCTGATTGCCTGGGAAGTCATGAGCCTCGGTGGAGCAGCGATGATCCTAGGCGGCCGGCGCGCCCACGGCGGCGGACGGCGAGTGCTGTTCATGCTGGGACTGCTGGAAGTTGGCAGCGTGGCTTTGTTGTGCGCTTTTCTCTTCATGGGCACACTGGGGATGAAGGGCTTCAACTTCCAAGATTCGGCGACGAGCATCGCCGCCCTTGCGCCCTGGCTGCAAGCGCTGATAGGGATGCTGCTATTGATTGGCTTTGGAGCCAAGCTCGGTATTCTGCCGTTCTATGAATGGTTCCCCGCTGCCTATGGTGCCGGCAGTGGGGCCACTGGCAATCTGCTATCGGGAATAATCCTGAACGCGGCTTTTTTCGGTCTGAGTCGAGGATACATCCGCTGGCTGGCAGATACGCCGGTACTCTTTGGCCTGGGCATATCGCTGATTGCCGCGGGGGTGGTAAGCGCGATTCTTGCGGCTCTATACGCATTTCAGGAAGACGACTGGCGTGAATTGCTGAGTCTCTCCACCGCGGAGAATGCTGGCATCGCAGTTACCGCGCTGGGTGCGGCGGTGCTGTTTCGCGCCCAGGGACGGGTGGAGCTTGCCGGTTTAGCCTGGATGGTAGCCATGTTGCAGCTTGCAGCACACGCACTCGCCAAGGGCGGGCTGTTCATCGCTGCCGACGGTGTCTTTTGCGCTACCGGCTCTTATCTCATCGCGCAACGCGGGTTATTGCGCCGAAGTTCGTGGCTGTTCGGCGTCGGTGCGGTATTCGCGGGCATGAGTCTTGCTGCCATGCCGCCTCAAGCCGGTTTCGTGAGCGAATGGTATATCTTCCAGACCCTGTTCCAGGGATTTCGCCTGGACAGTCTGGCGGGACGCTTGGTGACGGCGCTCGCTGGAGCGGGGCTGGCACTTACCGCCGCCATTTCCTTTGCCACGTTTGTGAAGGTATTGGGCATCGGTTTGCAGGGGCAGGGCGATCTACAGGCGACAAGGATTCCGCGGCGGGTAAGTTATGCCACCGGTATCCTGGGTTTGGCTGTTTTGGCGCTGGCTGTGGGCATGCCTTGGTGGGTACAGACGCTGGATACTGCGGTATTTCAGCAGTTCGGCATGCATGTGGCCTCTGCCATGCATGCTGGTTTGATACTGGTACCGCTGACCTCAAGTTTCGCGTTCATTTCGCCCACGTTACTCGCGATTGTTTGCCCGCTGCTGGCACTGCTGCCCATTGCGCTATTGCTGTCTGCGCGACGCTTTAGTGTGCGTCGCGCGGCGGTGTGGTACGGAGGGCTGTCGCGGGACAACGATCGGGTAGCCACCACCGCGCTGACTTTCTCCAATGCCATGCGTACCTTCTACAGTTTCATCTACAGGCCGACGCTGGATGTGGAGCACGAGCACGCCAGCCGCGGTTATTTTCTGAAACGTCTGCATTTTAATTACCGGGTCGCGCCGATTTTCGGTGCCTTGCTGTTTTTGCCGCTGACACGGTTCGTGAACAGTGCCGCGCAGCGTTTGCGGGCATTGCAATCAGGCCATCTCAATTTTTATCTTGCCTTGATCGGCATGCTGCTGGTGCTTGTGCTGGTTGTTGGCGTTATCTGACCACAAGGAGTCGGTTTCGATGTGGACGTATTTCGGGGTGGCAGTGGGGGGTGCGGTGGGTTGCTGCGCGCGTTATGGAATAACCCAGTTGGTGCAGCAGATGTATGGACGTAGTTTCCCACTAGCAACTCTTATCATCAACGTGATGGGTTGCTTGCTTATGGGGTTTTTGTTTTTCGAGACCCTTGATCGGATAACTATCAATCCGGTATTGCGCACGGCAATTCTGGCAGGCGGATTGGGAGGCTTCACCACGTTCTCCACATTCGCCATGGAGTCGATTCTGCTTATCGAGGATGGCGAGATAGGTTACGCAGCCGCCTACCTGCTGCTGTCGGTGTTTCTGGGCTTGGCTGCGGCGCTGGTGGGTGTCTACATTGCGCGTAACTTGTGAGGTAAAGTGCCATGATAAAAGACATGATTTTAGTGCGTATCTATCTCAGCGAAGCCGATCATGGGGGCAAGCGCAATCTCTTGACTGAAATCATGGAAATATTGCATGACCGCCACAAGC
>DAHVFI010000041.1 GCA_027317045.1 Gammaproteobacteria bacterium | reverse complement strand
ATCCAAGCCGGTGCCAGCGTCGGGGAAGACAGCCGGCTAGTGGCCAACGTCACCCTTTGTCACGATGTCCGAGTCGGCAGACGCGCGCTGATTCATCCGGGGGCCGTCATAGGTGCTGACGGCTTCGGCATTGCGCGCGATGGCGAGGTATGGGTGAAAGTTCCTCAGCTGGGATCGGTGATGATCGCTGATGATGTGGAAATCGGCGCCAATACCACTGTCGATCGGGGTGCTTTGGAGGATACGGTGATTGATAATGGCGCCAAGCTCGATAACCAGATACAAGTGGGGCATAACGCTCATATCGGCGAGCACACCGCCATCGCCGGTTGTGTCGCCATCGCCGGTAGTGCCCACATCGGCCGCCGTTGCATGATTGGTGGCGGCGTTGGCGTTGCTGGGCATATCGATATCTGTGACGATGTCACCATCACCGCAATGACGGTGGTGTCCCATTCCATCCGCGAGCCGGGCGTGTATTCTGGCAGTTTACCCATGGATACCGGGGCGCAGTGGCGCAAAAACAGTGTGCGCTTCCGCCAGCTCGACGAATTCGTGCGCCGGCTTATAGCCATTGAAAAAAAATTGAAGGACTGAACTACCATGTCAAAGGAGCCGTTTCTCGACATCCACGCTATCATGAGGCAACTGCCCCACCGTTATCCATTCCTGCTGGTGGATCGTGTGCTGGAGTGCAAACTGGGCAGGTCGCTGACCGCTGTCAAGAACGTCACGATTAATGAACCATTTTTCCCCGGACATTTTCCGCAGCGGCCGGTCATGCCGGGCGTACTGATCCTCGAGGCGTTGGCCCAAGCCACCGGCCTGTTGACGTTCGCGACTCTCGGTCATTCACCGGGTCAGAACACACTTTATTATTTTGTTGGCATCGACAACGCTCGCTTCAAGAAACCGGTGGAACCCGGAGATCAGTTAGTGCTCAAAGTGGAACATCTATGGAACAAGCGCGGCGTTTGGAAATATAAGGCTCGGGCTGAAGTGGATGGCCAAGTGGTCGCGGAGGCCGAACTCATGTGCGCGGCGCGGGAGTTTGAAGTTTGATTGATCCGCGTGCGGTCGTAGATTCATCCGCTCGCCTGGCAGCAGGCGTGACGGTCGGAGCGTTCTCGGTTATCGGCCCGCAGGTGGAAATCGGTGCCGGTACCTGGATTGGACCCCATGCGGTGATACAGGGTCCCACCCGCATTGGCCGCGACAACCGCATCTTCCAGTTCGCTTCCATCGGCGGCATACCCCAGGATAAGAAGTACGGGGGCGAGCCTACCTGGCTCGAAATAGGTGACCGCAATACTTTTTTCGAGTTTGTCACTGTCAACCGGGGTACGGCCCAGGACAAAGGCCGGACCATTGTCGGCAACGATAACTGGATTATGGCTTATGTGCATATTGCCCATGATTGTTTGCTGGGTGACAACGTGATTTTGGCGAATAACACGACCCTGGCCGGGCATGTCATCATTGAGAACTGGGCGATACTCGGGGGTTTCACCAAGGTACACCAATTCTGCCGCATCGGTGCCCACAGTTTCACCGGCATGAATGTGGACATCACGCGCGATATTCCTCCTTATGTAATGGTCTCAGGTACACCCGTAGAGCCACATGGCATCAACACTGAAGGTCTGCAACGGCGGGGATTTACCGCGGAGCAAATCCGCAATATCAAAAGCGCATATCGGATTCTGTACCGTTCGGAGCTGCGTCTCGAAGAGGCACTGGAAAGGCTGCGCGAACCTGCCGCCACGCAACCGGAAGTGGCGCGCATGCTGAAATTTCTGGAAACCAGCGAGCGCAGCATCACGCGCTGATTCTGCGCGGCGGCTCCTCACACGGTGCGATCACACATGCTGCGAATTGGCATCATTGCGGGGGAAAGCTCGGGCGACAATCTTGGCGCCGGATTGATGCGTGCTATTCGGGAGCGAGTGCCTGATGTGCAATTCGAGGGTGTGGCCGGGCCGGCGATGATCGCGGCCGGCTGCAAACCGCTGGCTTACGCTGAGGACCTGGCGGTAATGGGAATCACCGAGGTGTTGGTGCATCTACCTCGGTTGCTGCGCTTGCGGCGCCGTTTGACCCGGTATTTTCTCCAGCAGCATCCGGATATCTTCATCGGTATAGATGCACCGGATTTTAATCTCAGCCTGGAAACCAGGTTGCATCGGGCAGGCATACGCACAGTTCATTATGTCAGCCCCTCCATTTGGGCATGGCGTTCACGGCGGGTATTCAAGCTCGGCAAGGCCACGGATCTGGTACTGACCTTGCTGCCTTTCGAAATATCGTTGTATGAAAAGCACGGTTTTCCAGCAAAATTCGTCGGCCATCCGCTGGCGGATCAAGTTCCGCAAATTCTGGATCGGGCTGCACTGCGTAAAACCTTGCATCTGCCGTCCGACGGCCAGCTGGTGGCGCTGCTGCCCGGCAGCCGCCGTACCGAAGTGGAGCGCCTGGGGCCGGTGTTTTTGGAGACCGCCCAGTGGCTGGTGGCGGCAGCGCCGGAACTGAAGTTTGTGATCCCGGCGACCACCCCGGCCTTAAACAAGCTCATCAAGAGTCAGGTACGCATGCTCAAACCTGACCTGCCAGTCATCCTGGTGGAGGGGCATGCTCGCGAGGTTATGGGCGCGGTGGATGTGGCACTCATCGCATCCGGCACCGCCACCCTGGAAGCCATGCTGTGGCGCTGCCCTATGGTGGTGGCCTACCGCATTGCCGCCGGCAGTTACGCACTGGTCAAGGGCCTGGGCTTGTTGCGAATCAAGCATGTAGCACTGCCCAATCTGCTTGCGAATCGTGAGGTAGTACCGGAATTCCTCCAGTATCGTGCGCTACCTTTCGATATGGGGACAGCGGTGCTGGGTTTGCTGCAGGACCAAGCTGCTCGGACTGCTCAGCTTGAAACTTTTGCCACACTCAGCAGCAATCTGTGTTGTCGGGCGGATGAGCGCGCTGCAGAGGCGGTGCTGGAGTTGCTACCAAACGACCCGGCGGCGGCAGGTTAGAATGACCGTGCATAACTCCGGGAGCTGCTCTATATATGATTCTGTCTGGGGAAGCTCAAAGCGTCATTATCGCCGGTGTGGATGAGGCCGGGCGTGGTCCGCTGGCCGGCCCGGTGACAGCCGCTGCGGTCATCCTGGCGCCCTCCAGGCCTATTATGGGTCTCAAAGATTCCAAGCTGCTTAGCCCGCGCCAACGGGAAAAACTGGCTGCAGAAATCCGCGAGCGTGCGCTGGCGTGGGCGGTAGGTTGGGCTGACCACCTCGAAATCGATCGTCTGAATATCCTGCGGGCAGCGTTGCTGGCCATGCAGCGCGCGGTGCTGGCGCTGGCTGTGGCGCCGATAAAAGTGCTGGTGGATGGCGACCGTTATCCGTCCTTGTCTTGCCCGATGGAGGCCATCGTGAAGGGTGATAACCTGATTCCCGTCATCAGTGCCGCTTCGATTCTCGCCAAGGTGGAACGAGATGCGGCCATGCAACGTTTTGATGCGGTATTTCCCGCATATGGTTTCCGCATTCACAAAGGGT
>DAHVFI010000031.1 GCA_027317045.1 Gammaproteobacteria bacterium | reverse complement strand
GCGTTATAGGCCTGGCGGATATCCGGGGAATTCATCACCGCGTTCAGATGCGCGGCCGGCGACCAGGCACGGTGCAGGCGTTGGTCCAGGGTTTCCAGCGGTTCGACAAAATTGTCCCAGGTTGGGTGGTCGAGGGCGGCGATCCGGGCGAGGGCCGAGCGATTTTCCGCAAGTACCGCATCCACGGCCGGCTCGATGTGCTCGGCGCGGATGCGGACAAACAGCGGCAGGCCGTCCTGTAACAGCAGCGGGTTGATGCTCATGGGAAATCCGAGTCCGGCAACAGCTTCAGGAAAATATTATCACGGTGCCGGAGTGACGGCAGGCTGGACGACAGCCGGAGCGCTCAGGCGGGTGGTCATCAGGAAGCCGGCGATGCCACCGCCTAACACGAACATCAGCAAACAGGCAGCGGCCCATAATTGAAAGCGCCGGACGACGCGCGTTTCCTGGCGGGTGGAGATGATGAAACGCCGGCCGTCCTTGGGTTGCGACAACACGTCCACCGGCGGACTTTGAGCCGCCTGTTGTTCCTGGGACAGAACCTGTTCGCGGGCCGCTTGCCGGGCGGCTTCCCATTCCTGCTGATCTATCTGGCCGTTGTGATTGGCGTCGAAACGGCGGATCAGGTCCGCCTGGTTCTGCTTCCATGTGTGCAGCAACTGGGCGACTTCATCGTTGATGACCACGGCGCCTGCGTCGCCCCCCTGGGTATGGAAAAATCCCAGGGCAAAGATGAATTCCTGGGGGTGGATGAGTTTCTCAACATAGCGGTACTTGGAGGTCAGGGCAAAACCGCCAATAGCGGGGCCGGTGAGCGGCCGGGGTTCGGCTCCATACCAGACCGTCTCAGTGGCGGGAATCACCTCGGCATGTTCCGGGTCCACCACGCATTGGCCGCTGCTGTCCCGGATAAGGAACAGGTCATCGCTGACCCCGTGTTCGACAGTTTCCCAATTGACGTTGCGTCCGCTGCTGTGGCGCTCCTCGACCTTGTATGACCACCATACACAGCGGCTGTCAGTCAGTGGTGAGACGATCGCTGGGCCGGGCATGAGATCGGCATGGCCCTTGAGCTTGACGTAGCCCTGGGCGGCCGAACGGATGAACGATAGCGGGGTTTCCTGCACTGTCCAGGCCCGCACCAGGAACAAGAAACCGGTGAGCAGTGCCCCAATCACCAGCACGCAAAGCACACCGGTCCAGAACCAGAAAGAGGCTGGTTCAGCCGCGTGGATGGCCGGTTGCCAGCTGACCGGGTCAAACAGATTGAACATGCTCTCCGGCCTCAGCTAAACAGCGCCTTCACATCCACATCTTTCTTTTCATCCTGGCCGAAATCCAGTAACTGTGCTTCCTTGAAACCGAAGTTGCGCGCGATCAGGGATGCCGGGAACTGTTCAATGCGAATGTTGAATATATTGACGCTGTCATTGTAGAACTCGCGGCGGTCGGCAATGGAGTTTTCCAGGCCGGTGATGCGTGTTTGCAGTTGCTGGAAAGATTCATTGGCTTTGAGTTGCGGATAGGCTTCGGCGACGGCGTACAGATTGCCGATCATGGATCGCAGATGCGCTTCCGCCGGCCCCAGTGCCGCCATGTTGCCAGTCTCGCGCGCCTGCTGTACGCCGGCGCGGGCATCCATGACCTTTACCAGGGTTTGCTGCTCATAGCCCATGTACTGTTTGCAGGTATCAATGAGCTTGGGCAGTTCGTCGTGACGCTGTTTGAGCAGCACGTCAATATTAGCCCAGGCTTTGGCGACGTCGTTTTTCAGGGTCACCAGGCCGTTGTAGAGCAGAATTGTATAAATCAGGATGACGATAATGATCGCCAGAATCACGAAACCGGTTACGCCCATGACAATCCCCCTGCGTGAGTCATTATGCGCCGCAGTATACACTTGCGGCTGCGCGGGGCTCCAAGTGCTGTGGCGCTTGTGGGTTATGTAGAGCTTCAAGAACCATTTTCACGGGGTATAGGGCATGCCAATCCGGTCTTATCAGGGCGAGATGCCCGTCATTGGCCGGGGCGTTTATGTGGATGAGACCGCCTTGGTTATCGGCCGGGTGACGCTCGCTGAAGATGTGTCGCTATGGCCCTATGTGGTGGCGCGTGGTGATGTAAATGCCATCGTCATCGGCGCGCGCAGCAATATCCAGGATCTGAGCGTGTTGCACGTGACCCATGATGGACCGTACAGCCCCGGCGGTTTGCCGTTGGTAATTGGCGAGGATGTCACCGTGGGTCATCAGTGCCTGCTGCATGCCTGCCGCATCGGTGATCGCTGCCTGATCGGCATGGGATCCATTGTCATGGATGGAGCGGTGCTTGAAGCAGAGGTGTTAGTGGGCGCCGGCAGCCTGGTGAGTCCCGGCAAGTTGCTGGAAGCAGGCAATCTATACCGCGGCAACCCGGCGCAAAAGGTGCGCTCGCTTACGGATCAGGAACTTGAGATGCTCAGCTATTCCACAGCCCACTACGTGCGACTTAAGAACCGTTACCTGAACGGAACCGGGATTTCGACACCGGGATGATTTTGGTAGGCACGCCAGTTGCCTATAGGGTGAATTTCCACCCTCTGTCGCATGAAGAATCAAGAAAGAATCAATATCGCTGCGAATGTGAGCAAGTTCAAAGATAACCTTTTCTGATTGTTTCAGGTCTCTGGACTTTCACAGCTTATGATCTATACCTAAAGCCGACGGCAGGCCCCCTTTCACGGTCTCCCGGCGCCCCTTGTCCTTCCTCTGGCGCCGTTTGGGAATCCACAAGGTTTACCAAGCATTGGAGGTTGATTATGAATAACAGATTGGTCATTTCATCCACCATCGGTTTCATGTGTATCGGTTTGACAGCATGGATGCATGGACTCGGACTCACCCACTGGGTGGCCGGACCGAACATGCACCTAATCATGCTGTTTACGCTCGGCACGGTCGTTCTCGGCGTCATGGCCATTCTGAGTTTTTTCCACGGCCGTACTCTCGAAGCCGTCATTTTTTTCGGTTTTGCGGGGTTAGCCTTCACCGAGGTTCATCTTAGCGGCATGGGGCAGATGGGCGCGCGAGGATATTCCTCGGGCACCCTCGGCTGGTTCGGGCTCATCTGGGCGGTGTTCTTTTTCTATGTGTGGCTGGGTTCCTTCAAAGCGGGTTGGGCCCGCTCCCTGTTCCTCCTCGCTTTGTGGCTTGCGATCTTGGCCGCCTGCCTGCGGAACTGGATCGGCTGGGAGGGCTTCTCGTACATCAATGGGTATCTGGTCCTATTCACGGGTCTGGTGGCTACCTACATCTCCGCCGCCGAAATCGTAAACCACGGCTGCGGCAAGATGGTCCTGAAAACCGGCATGAAGGATGGCGCCTGAATATTTGCGTTAATCAAGGGACTGCATACAGGGCGGGGCAACCCGCCCTGTTTTTTGCCAGGTTTTGTGAGCCCGCCTGATGGCCAAGCAGAATTTCGTCGTCTGGACCCT
>DAHVFI010000027.1 GCA_027317045.1 Gammaproteobacteria bacterium | reverse complement strand
GAGCAAACCCACGCGCGCCTCGGCGGCGTAGTCCATGTAGGCGGTATGGCGCAGGTGGCCATTGGGGTCCAGATCCGCCCAGCGGACTTGGAATTCACGGCGGTATGGGTCGGCCACTTGCAGCCCTTTCACGTTATGTGGAGGCGCCATTTTACGCGCATGGCTGCAAATTCAGATACACAAGGGTTGTTCCTGACCGGCTGCATCGGCGAAAATACGCAACCGTCCCCTGTGGAGTTTCCATGCCCTCGCGTCGTGAACTTGCCAACGCTATCCGGGCGCTCGCCATGGATGCGGTGCAGCAGGCCAAATCCGGCCACCCCGGCATGCCCATGGGCATGGCGGATATCGCCGAAGTGCTGTGGAACGATTACCTCAAACACAATCCGGTAAATCCCAAGTGGGCCGACCGTGACCGCTTCGTGCTGTCCAACGGCCACGGTTCCATGCTGCTATATGCGCTCCTACATCTTACGGGTTACGACTTGCCGCTCACGGAGCTCAAGCATTTCAGGCGATTGCATTCCAAAACACCGGGCCATCCGGAATACGGGCTGACGCCGGGGGTCGAGACCACCACCGGACCTTTGGGCCAGGGCCTGGCCAATGCCGTGGGCATGGCCATTGCCGAAAAAGTGCTGGCCACGCGCTTCAACCGGCCGGGCTTCAAGATTGTCGACCATCACACCTACGTATTCCTGGGCGACGGTTGCCTCATGGAAGGCATCTCCCATGAAGTCTGCGGGCTCGCCGGTACCCTGGGCCTGGGAAAACTCATCGCGTTTTACGACGACAATGGCATTTCCATAGACGGTGAAGTACGCGGCTGGTTCACGGATGACACCCCCAAGCGCTTCGAAGCCTATGGCTGGCAGGTGCTGGCGAGCGTGGACGGTCACGATGCGGTCGCGGTGAAGCGCGCCATCGAGGAGGCACGTGCGGTTAGCGACAAACCCACGCTTATCTGCTGCAAAACCATTATTGGATTCGGCGCTCCCAAGAAACAGAACACCCAACACGCCCATGGTGAGGCATTGGGGGAGGAGGAGGTGGCAGCGGCTCGTGTCCAGCTTGGCTGGAAGTTTCCGGCGTTTGAAATTCCGCCGGAGTATTACGCCGGTTGGGATGCGCGCGCCCGCGGCCGGGCATTCGAGGATAACTGGAACAGGCTGTTTGGCGGATATGAAAAATCCTATCCGCAACTGGCGGTGGAATTCGTGCGCCGCCTGCGCGGCGAACTGACCCAGGACTGG
>DAHVFI010000021.1 GCA_027317045.1 Gammaproteobacteria bacterium | reverse complement strand
CTCCACCGGGGACGGTTGCGTATTTTCGCCGATGCAGCCGGTCGGGAACAACCCTATGCGTATCTTAATTTGCGGCCGCGCGGGTAGAATGGCGCCTCTTGCAGCGCCAAAGGACTGCTTGTGACCGACCCTTACCGCCGCGAATTCCAGGTGCGCTGGGCGGATCTGGACCCCAATGCCCACCTGCGCCATAGCGCCTACATGGACTATGCCGCCGAGGCGCGCGTGGGTTTCCTCAACGACTGCGGCTTCACCCTGGAGCGCTTCCAGAAATTGAACATCGGTCCGGTGCTGTTCCGGGAAGAAACCCGGTACCTGCATGAGGTGCGGGCTAACGAACGCATCAGCGTAACCACTGAATTGAGCGGCCTGTCGGCCAACGGCAAGCATTGGCGCATGCGTCACCACATCTTCAAGGCGGATGGCTCGCTGGCCTGTGTGGTCGACGTTCAGGGCGCATGGCTGGGCCTGGCCGCGCGCAAGATCGTGCCGGCACCAGCGGAGTTGCAGGATGTCATGCGCAATGTACCGCACACGCAGGATTTTGCCGAGTTCATGCCGCAGAAACCGGCTTGATATTTATCACTGAAACTCACCAGGCTTGCGTGTAGATGCCGCCTTTCCATAACCAGGTTATCCCATGAGCGAAGTCCGCGCCGCCATCGAAACCCGCGGCTTGGTCAAGAATTACGGCAAGGTCGAGGCACTGCGCGGTATTGATCTCAGCGTGAATGTGGGCGAGATGTTCGCGCTGCTCGGGCCCAACGGAGCCGGCAAGACCACGCTGTTTTCCATCCTTGCCACCCTGCGCAAACCCTCTGCCGGCAGTGCCAAAGTACTGGGGCGCGATGTGGTGCACGAGCGCTCCGCGGTGCGGCAGCACATGGGTATCGTGTTTCAGGAACCGGCGCTGGAACAGAAGCTCTCGGTACGTGACAACCTGTTGCTCATGGGTTTGTTCTACGGTCTGCGCTTGAAGGCCGCACGCACGCGTACCGCCGAAATCCTGAAAAACCTTGGACTCACCGACATCGCCGCACGCCCATCGCAAAAACTTTCCGGCGGCCAAAAACGCAAGCTGGAACTCGCGCGCTCCATGGTGCCGAATCCCAACATCCTGTTCCTGGATGAAGCCACCCTCGGTCTCGACGTGGACGCGCGCCGCAATTTCTGGGCGCAGGTGCGCCAGTTCGTGCGCTCCGGCCGCACCGTGTTCTTCACCACCCATTATATGGAAGAGGCGGAAGTCGCCGATCGCATCGCGCTCATCAACAAAGGCCGGATCATCGCCCTCGGCACGCCCCAGGAACTCAAGCAGCGCATCGGCGGCGGCGTGATTCTGCTAACGACCGAAGACGATGCACGCGCCTTTGCCTGGCTCACCGAACAAGGGTACAAACCCGAAAAAAGCGAACGCGGCATCCTGCTGGTGAGTGCGGAACCCGCGGCCGTACTGCCGACACTGCTGACGACCATGCCGGTAAAAGCGCTGCGCGTGGAAGTGCATGAACCGAGTCTGGAGGATGTATTCCTCACGCTCACCGGTAAAACCCTGGATGGCGGCGAAACCGTAC
>DAHVFI010000354.1 GCA_027317045.1 Gammaproteobacteria bacterium | reverse complement strand
GTGCCCAGCAGCGGCAACGTATGGCTGAACGGCGAGAACCTCGGCGCCCTGGACGAAGACAGCCGCGCGGCACGGCGCGCGCGGCAAGTGGGTTTCGTATTCCAGTCCTTCCACCTGCTGCCGGGCCTGACGGCGCTGGAGAACGTCATGCTGCCGCTGGAACTCAATGGCCAACCGCAGGCCGCAGACAGCGCCGCTACGGTACTGGCAGCCGTGGGTCTCGCGGAGCGCGCTGATTATTACCCACCGAGACTTTCAGGCGGCGAACAGCAACGCGTGGCTATCGCACGCGCGTATGCTGGCGAGCCTGAAATTCTGTTTGCCGACGAGCCCACCGGCAATCTGGACGCCGCCACCGGTCACCTCATTATTGATCTATTGTTTCGTCTCAACCGCGAGCATCACGCCACGTTGGTGCTGGTGACTCACGATACGGAACTGGCTTCCCGCTGCGACCGGATTCTCAATTTGCACGCCGGCCGGCTGGTGAACGCAGCATGATGCTGCCGCGCCTGTCCCTGCGCCAGTTCCAGCGTGGTCTGCGCAGCGGTGAACTCCAGGTGCTTGGCCTGGCGCTGGTCATGGCGCTGGCTGCGGTGAGCGCTGTGGGCTTTTTTACCGGTCGCGTGCATACCGCCGTGCAAGAACAGGCGGGGGAAAGTCTGGCCGCGGATTTGGTACTGTCTTCCGGCGAACCCTTGTCAGCCGGCTTCGCCAAAAGCGCGCGCCTGGCCGGTGCACGTACCGCACAGGTGATGGATTTCCCCACGGTGCTTTTTAATGGCAGTAACACCGTGCTCACGGACATTCACGCGGTCAGCCCGGGTTATCCGTTGCGCGGTCAGGTGCGGGTGAGCGCACGGCCTTTCGGTCCGGCACACGTCATCCAGACCATTCCCGCCAGCGGCACGGTGTGGGTGGAAGCGCGCGTGCTCACCACCTTGGGCCTCAAGGTGGGTGACTCGGTGCAGATCGGTAAACTCAAGGCGCGCATCAGCTCCGTGATTGCTTATCTTCCCGACGGTGGATTCGGGTTCTCGTCGTTGGCGCCCAAGGTGCTGTTGAATTACGCCGATCTGCCGGCCACCGGTCTCGTCAATGCCAACTCGCGGGTGCGTTACAAACTGCTCATGGCCGGTATCCCGGAGGCGATCGCCGCGCTGAAAAATAACTGGCAAAAACATCTGCCTACCGGCGTGGAAATGCAGGATGCCGGCGACAGCCGGCGCGAGCTGGTAGACGCCACCGACCGTGCGCAGCGCTTTTTGGCGCTGGCGGCGCTGGTGAGCGTGCTGATCTCGGCGGTGGCCATGATCCTGGCGGCCCGCCGCTATGCCACCCGCGGCACCGACACCGCCGCCGTGCTCAAATGCCTGGGATTGACGCGCCGGCGCGTGCAAACCCTGCTGCTGCTGGAGCTCCTGTGGCTGGGAATCCTGGCCGGAATCATCGGAGTGCTCATCGGCTTCCTGGCCCAGTACGGTCTGGTGGCGGCGCTCAAGGGGCTGCTGCCGGCGGAACTGCCCGCTGTCTCGGTGATCCCGGCCCTGTCCGCTTTCGGCATCGGCCTGATGCTGTTGATCGGCTTCGCCCTGCCACCGCTGATGCGCCTGGGGGACACGCCGCCGGCGCGTGTACTGCGCCGCGATCTCTTGCCGCCACCGGTGCGCGGTTATGTCA
>DAHVFI010000346.1 GCA_027317045.1 Gammaproteobacteria bacterium | reverse complement strand
GTATTTTCAGTTCCTTGGCCAGGGCTTTCAGACTGCGACAGATCTCGGAAATCTCGGTGGCACGATTCTCGCGGGTGCCGGGCACCGACATCAGTTGCAGGTAATCCACCACCATCAGACCCAGGTTGTGCTCCCGCTTCAGGCGCCGCGCGCGGGCGCGCAATTCCGTGGGTGTGAGCGCCCCGGTGTCGTCGATGAACATGGGTGCTTTCGACATGATGGCGATGGCCGAACTGACCCGTTGCCAGTCCGTCTGGTCCAGCTGGCCGGTGCGCACCTTCTGCTGATCAATCCTTCCCAGAGAGGAAATCAAGCGCATGGCCAGCTGTTCGCCGGACATTTCCATGCTGAAGATGGCTGTGGGTACCGGATTCTCGGGACGACAGGAACAGAATTCGGCGATGTTGACGGCAAATGCGGTCTTGCCCATGGACGGACGCCCCGCGATGATGATCAGGTCGCCAGGTTGCAAGCCCGCGGTCATGCGGTCGAACTTGTCCAAACCGGTGGCCAGGCCGGTTACCGGATTGTTGGCGTGCATCAGCGCATCGAGACGATCCACGGCGGTGGACAACAGCTCGTTGATTTTCACGAAACTGCGCTGCAGGCGCCCGCCGCGTTCGGCGATGTCGAACACCTGGCGCTCGGCATAATCAATCAATTCCTCGGTGCCGCGTCCTTCCGGCCGGTAAGCGGCTTCCGCCAGCTCGCCGCCCACGCGGATCAATTGCCGCAACACCGAGCGCTCACGCACAATATCGGCATATGCGCGCACGTTGGCGGCGGTGGGCGTGTCACGGGCGAGTGTGGCGAGATAGGCAAGGCCGCCCGCCTGTTCCAATTGGCTGCGGCTCTGCAGCCATTCGGACAGGGTCACGGCGTCAAACGGTGAGTTGCTGTCGGTGAGCTCACTGATGGCACGGAAGAGCAGCCGGTGATCCTGGCGGTAGAAATCCTCTTCCCGCAGACGGTCCGCCACCTGCTCCCAGGTGGCATTGTCCAGCATCAGTCCGCCGAGCACCGCCTGCTCCGCCTCCACCGAATGCGGCGGCACGCGCATGGCTTCCAGCGCCGCAGTGGCGTGAGTATCTAGACTTTTAACGGCTCCCGGCATACTGGTTGGATAACGAAAATATCGTGTTGACTAGACTCTATGTGAGTGAACTCATTGCTTGCAACTCATGACAACGCAAACCGCATGGTTGCTGAAAACGCATGCGGGGGCCTCAGCCCCCGCGCGCAAACTGGCTAAATATTAGTCAGCTTATTCTTCCGCCACCACAACGATGGTGATCTCAACGTTCACGTCGGTGTGCAGATGGATTTCTACCTTGTGTTCACCGGCAACCCGGATCGGGCCCTGGGGCATGCGCACTTCCTTGCGTTCCACCTTGGTGCCGCCCTGGGTCAGGGCTTCTGCGATATCCACCGTCCCCACGGAGCCGAACAATTTGCCTTCATTGCCGGCCTTGGCGGTGATGCTCAGGGTCTTGCCTTCAAGCTCGCGCTTGCGCGCGGTTGCCGAAATAAAGGTATCGGCAGCGTGCTTCTCGAGTTCCGTGCGGCGTTTCTCGAATTCGGCGATGTTGGCTGCGGTGGCGGCCTTGGCCTTGCCTTGGGGAATGAGGAAATTGCGGCCGTAACCCGGACGTACCTTGACCTTGTCGCCCAGGTTGCCGAGATTCTCGACTTTCTGCAGCAGAATGACTTCCATTGGTATGCCTCCCGCCTCAGTGCTGGTCGGTATAGGGCAGCAGCGCCAGGAAACGTGCGCGCTTGACGGCCAGCGATAACTGGCGCTGGTAGAAAGCGCGCGTGCCGGTGATACGGCTCGGCACGATCTTGCCGGTCTCGGTGACGTAAGCCTTGAGGGTGGCGATGTCCTTGTAATCAATCTCCTCCACGCCCTCGGCCGTGAAACGGCAAAACTTACGCTTGCGGAAAAAACGTGACATGTTGCTATCCTCGTATTCGGTTCAGGTCATCACGCCGGTTCGGCGCGGGTTTCCTCGTCGCTGCCGTTATCGTCATCGCGGTCGTCCGCATCAAAGCGCTCGATACGATCTTCCTTGTCTTCCTTCGGCTTGATGAGCGGCGACGGCTCGGTGACGGCGGTCTCGCGGCGCACCACCAGGTGGCGCAACACGGCGTCGTTGAAGCGGAACATGCTCACCAGTTCATTGAGTGTGGTCTGGCCGCACTCGATGTTCAGCAGAACATAGTGGGCTTTGTGGACCTTGGCGATGGGATAGGCGAGCTGGCGACGGCCCCAGTCCTCGACGCGGTGTATTTTGCCGCCTTCCGACTCGATCATCGAGCGGTAACGCTCGATCATCGCGGGCACCTGTTCGCTCTGGTCAGGGTGGACCAGAAACACGATTTCATAGTGTCTCAATCTAAACTCCTTACGGACTGTCCGGCTCCCCGTCTAGCGGTGGAGCAAGGTTCCCGCTATTCAGCGGGAGTGCGCGCACTATACCGGAACGCGCTATCGCTTGCAATTCATGGGGTTAGAGTGCATATCCGGGCCCTCGACCTCGCTCTCCTCTGTCCATGGGACCGACGGGATGGATTACATCAGCGCCCTGAATTCAGACTTAAAAGCGCTTCCAAGTTATAGTAGAGCTGCTTCTATGTTTTGGTGTGTTGGATGGCAAGAAAAAAACCCGTACCGCAAGCACCAATAAGCTTCCTCGCGCGCTTAAAACAGCACCATTTATATGGTGTGGTGGTGACCTATGCCGTGGTGGTAGGGTTCCTGATCCAGCTGGTGAGCCGCGCATTTCCGTATTTTGGCTGGGCGGGTGCAGTACCGACGGTCATAGTAGTGCTGCTGCTGGGTTTCCCGGTAGTGGCAGTGCTGGCCTGGCTATTGATCGAGCCAAAAGGCCCGGCCCAATCCGATTCTTGGCAGCGGCGTCACTGGAAGCTGAGCGCGGTGGTCACGTCTATCGTGATCACGCTGGTGGTGATTTCAGGTTTTTATGCCTTACAGTTTTCCAAAGTGCATATGCCTGTTCTCCAGGCCGAGACTACCCCCTCCACTACGGCGCCCTCCGCGGCCACGGTCATTCCCGCTAAATCCATCGCAGTACTGCCGTTCGAGAACCTGTCCTCGGACAAGAACAACCAGTACTTCGCCGATGGCATGCAGGACCTGATCCTCACCAAGCTCGCCCAGATTGGCGATCTCAGGGTCATTTCCCGCACATCTACCCAGCAATATGCCAGTCATCCACAAAACCTCATGCAGATTGGCTCGCAGCTGGGCGTGGCGACCATCCTGGAAGGCAGCGTGCAGAAGGCCGGCAACCAGGTACTGATCAACGTGCAATTGATCAACGTACGCTCGGATAACCACATTTGGGCTGAAACCTATCAGCGCACGCTAGACAACATTTTTGGGGTGGAAGGCGAAGTGGCCCAGCAGATCGCCGACGCGCTCAAAGTCAAACTCACCGGCGCCGAGCAGCAGGACCTGGCAAACATACCCACGCACAATCCTGCGGCTTACGACGCATTTTTAAAAGCTGAAACTCTCGCACAGCAAGCATTGGATGCTGAAGATGCCAGCAAATTTGCTGCAGCCGAAGCCGGCTACCGGCGCGCCATCGCCCTTGACCCCAAATTCGCTTTGGCCTATGCGCACCTGGCACACACGTTGATGGTGGATTACTGGTTTTCTGGGAATCCTACCACTGCGTCACTCACCGACGCCAAAAGTGCGGCAGATCGAGCACTGACATTGGCACCAAATTCGTCAGAAGCGTATGTAGCACTCGGATATTATTATTACTGGGGATTTTTCCAATACCGTCAGGCAATTAAGGAATTCCAGCGCGCCTTGCAGTTGACGCCCAACAACCTGGACGCCTGGCTGGGGATTGGCGCTGTGCAGCGTCGCCAGGGAAAATTTGAAGCGGCATTGGCAACCTTCAGACAAGCCGTGTCGCTTGCGCCGCGCGATCGTGTCCTGCTGGATGAATATGGCGATACTTATGCAAAACTGCGCCAATACCCGGAAGCGCAACAACAACTGGAACAATCGCTCGCCATTGATCCCGATTATTCTGATGCCAAGGACGTGCTGGTACAGATTCTCCTGTTTGGCTTCGGCAATGTTCAGGGCGCACGCGCGATCATCAATCCCCCACCGGAATGGCGTACCGGTGGCGCTGGAGCTGGCGAGTTGTATGGCCTAATCGGCGTACGTGCCTACCCGGATCTGTTCGACCGGAAGTTTGATGCCGCGTTTCACGATATGGATTCCGCGCCAACCAGGACATGGGAACAACGCCTGTATCGGGATGTGGCGCACATCGCAATCCAGGTGGTCGCTGGACGGCAAGCTTC
>DAHVFI010000343.1 GCA_027317045.1 Gammaproteobacteria bacterium | reverse complement strand
TTCCAGGGCGATACGCGGTTCGATCTCCGCTTCCGGATTCGAGAGCGCAAAAATCAGCTGGCCGGTGCGCACCATGTCCGGTTTTATGAGTCCTTTGACGCCGGTAGTGGCGATGACGATCTGCGCCTGCTGCATCAATTCTGCGAGACTCGCGCGCTTGCCGCCCAGGCGTTCCAAGCGCGTCAAGGCTTCCTCCCGCAGGTCCGCACCCAACACCTGTTTGACCCCGTAGCGCAACAACAAACTGGCAATGCCGATGCCGGCGGCCCCCAAACCCACCTGGCCGACGATGGAATTCTTGAGATCCTGGTGTACGCGCCGGCTGGCCGTGAGCAACGCACCCAAAGTCACCACCGCGGTACCGTGCTGGTCATCCTGCATCACCGGCTTGTTGAGTTTCTTTATCAGGGCCTCTTCAATCTCGAAACAAGCGGGCGCGGCGATGTCCTCGAGGTGAATGGCGCCGAAAGACGATTCAATGGCCAGCACCGCGTCAATGACCTTCTTGGGTGCGGTGTCCGTGAGCAGGATCGGCACGCCGGAAATGCCCACGAACTTGGCGTAGATCATGGCCTTGCCTTCCATCACCGGCAGTCCGGGGAGGGCGCCGATGGCTCCGAGGCCGAGAATGGCGGTGCCATTGGTAATGATGCCCACGGTGTTGCCCAGGTTGGTGTAGTCCCAGATTTTTTCCGGGTGCTTCTGGATGGCGAGACAAACACGTGCCACGCCCGGCGTGTAGACGTCGCGAAGCTGTTGGATGGAATCCAGCGGCACTTTGGAGATGGTTTCGATTTTGCCACCGCGGTGCCGGTCGAACACCCGATCCGAGCGTCCCAATAAACGCCCATATGGCAACCCCGCGAGACGGTCATATAGCTGTTTGCCTGCGGCCTCGTCCATCTCCACAGTGATTTCCCACACGCTCTTGTCTTGAGCGCGGCGCACCAGGCTGATGTGATCCACGATGATGCCGCATTCGCCGATGGCGGTGAGAATGCGACCCAGGTTTCCGGGCCGGTGCTGGGATTCAATGACTAGAACTTCAGGGACTTGCATGTTGAGTGCTTATGTCATGGATAATGGTGAGGCGGCTATGTTAGCGCTTCGCCTCAAACTGGTAAAAATCCGGTTCCGGCGTATATGAAGAAACGTTAATCCAGATTTAATCCTGGTTGTCGAACCGCAACCTGCCGATATGCTAGTTTGCAGCCTTACTATCACAAAAAGGTATCCGGTCATGAAGCCATTTCGGACAATTATTACTGCTGCCCTGATACTGTTGGCGCCACTGGTTGCCGCTCAGGCTTACAGCGGGAACCAATACGCCAAACAGGCCCGCATCAGCCTGGCGGAAGCCCGTGCCATTGCGCTCAAAGCTTTCCCGGGGAAAATACTGAAACAGGAACTCGAGCAGGAGGCCGGCGGCAGCGGGCTCAGATATTCCTTCGATATCCGCAACCGACAGACTGTACATGAAGTCGGGGTGGACGCCAAAACCGGCAAGCTGCTGGAGAATTCCGACGATTCAAACGACAAGGATTAAGGTCGAAACTCGCGCATGAAAAACCCGGTGTCATCATAAGCGCCGGGTTTCTGTGTCGTGCTAACCACGCACGCGCCGCAGCCGCGGCTTGCCGGGCCTGAACGACTTGATCTTGCCGCCCAGCGACAGCGCCAGTCCGTCGCTGAACGCCTGCATGGCATGTTCCGGTTCGCCCAGGGACTTGAGCAGTTTACCCAGCTCTTCATAGGCTTCCGCCCGCCCGCCCAGCACGATGCTGGATTCCAGATAGCTGCGGGCTTTGCCCCAGAGCTTCGCCACCACGCACAGGCGGCCGGCAGCTAGCAGCAGCGCCGCGCTTTCGCCCTTCTGCGCCAGCCAATCCTCCACCCGTGCCAGCTGCCGCACCGAGTCATCGGCGCGCGTCTGACCATAAAGTACCACCAACTCTTCGTCCCAATCGGACTTGAGCGCGTCACGCGCGATGCTTTCCGCGGTCTTGTATTCGCCGAATTTTATCAATGCCTGGACGTAAGCACGCACCACATTGATGTCGCTGCGCAAGCGCCGCGGCATGTCGTTCCATAGGACCGTTGCCTGGGCACTTGCGGATTGGGCATCCATGCGCTCCAGTAATGCGCACACCGCATGCGTCTCCAGACGATCGATTTCCGCGCGCGGCATGACGCGAAGTTCCCGCAGTTTTGGAATCAGCGCCCGCAGCGGCATCCAGTCGCCAAGTTTCCTATAAAGACGCGCCAGCAGCTTCAGACCGTAGGCATGCTTGGGGTCCAATTCCTGCAGATGCCGCAGCGTGGCCAGGGCATGTTCGTATTGACGGTGGGCGATCTGCAGTTCTGCCTGGGTCAGCAGCACCGCCAGATGCGCCGCCGGCACCTGTTCGTAGGCGCGCCGCAGGTAGGCGTCGCGGCGTTCGTGGGCGCCTTGCATCTGCGCGGCGCGGGCGGCGGCGATGTAGGTGATCAGCGGCACCTTGCTGTCGGCGGCATGGCGCATGAGATGGCGCTCGCTGTCGCTCCAGCGGCCTTCGGCCAGGTCGATGAGGCCACGGATGGAAGAACGCCGCGAGCGCAGTTCGCGGCGCCGCTCCATGGCCGCGCGTATCCGCCGCGGGAAAGTCCACAGTTTCACCACCAGCGTGGTCAGCAGGTACAAGGCGAAGAATACGAACAATATCAATACTATCAGCGTGCCCAGTGACATCTCCACGCTGGTATGGTGCCAGGAGAGCAACGCGTAACCATTGTCCACGTGCAGTGCACTGGCGACGATAACGGCGGCCAGCAACGCCAGCAGCAGGAAGAAGGCGTATTTCATGGCGCTTGGTTCCGCGCGGATTCCAGCCGCCGTAACAGTGTGAGTGAGGCGGAGATGTCCGGCAACGGCGGATTGATCTGCTGTTGTTGCATTTTCGTAAGTGCATCAATGGCGGCCTGCACGCCGTTGTCCTGGGTGTTGAAGTAGGTCTTGAGCCAACTGCCGGCCAAACGCGCACTGCTTTGAAAAGCGGCGTTGTCGCGTTCCAACAAGGCCGCGCGCGCCGCCGCCAGACGCAGTTGCAGGTTCTGACGCAGGAAGTACTCTTGCTGTGGTTCCAGCAGCGGTTCGATGCTTGTCAGGCGGTGGTGCACGCTAAAGATATCCTTGAGGAGCCGTTCCACGCCAGCCTTGAACCGGTTCCACAAAGTCGGGGAAGCGGGTGCGTCATTGTTGGCGTGCCGGCCGGGGACATAGCGCTCCGGCGCCACGCGCTTGAGTGGCCACTGACCCGCCGCTTCGCTGAGACTCGTGAGGGTGGCGGCCATGCCGGTCACGTCCACTTGCGGCACGCCACGTAAGGCGGTTTCCTCCCGCGCAATCTGCCGGCGCACCGGGATAAGTCCCGGGTCGGCCAGCAGTTTCAGCCGCTCATCGGCGGCCCCGAGCGCCTTGAGTGCCAGCCCGGGATCGGCGTTGAGTTGCACCTGGTCGTTGGCGGCCATCAGCAAGCTAGCCGCTTCCGCCTTGATCCAGGCATCGCGACCTTGTTCGGAACGCCGCCGCAGGTCGGTAAGTGCCGCGTCCATGCTGTCGAGCCGGTCGCTGAAACTCTTGAGCGTCTGCTGGGTAGTGCTGATGTCGTTATTCAATTCGCTGCGTGGCGCCGCCGATTGCGCCAACGCCTCCAGCCGCTGGTTTACGGTTTGTAGACTGGCGCTGAGTTGTGCTGCCTGGGTGTGTTGCGTGCGGGTGAAGTTCACCCAACCGGTGACCACCAGGACCAGGCTCACGATAGCCAGCACCAGCGCCAGCCAGCCGGGCCAATGCCGGTGCCGGATCAAAATCGGAGGCGTGATTTTAACCAGGTTTTTCCCCGGTGTACCGGATTCGCGAGGCTCATGCGCGGCGCTCATGCTCTCTCCTGTGCTTGTGTTGTTCACGTCCCTGGCGTGTCCACCATTGCACCAGGGCGTGCACCAGTGCGCGATCACCGGCATCGGCGGCGATCACCGGTCGGCGGCGGATGCCCAGGGCGCCCGCCAGTTTAATTATCCGCGCGCTGGATACCAAAAGCTGCGCCGAACGTAGATACGGCGTGAGCGCCGGACTCAGCATGCGGTCTAGATTGAGCAACGCCTCGCGGCTGGTGACCGCGATGACATCGACTCTGCCCTGACGGAACCAGCTGCCGAGTTCGCTGTGGTCCAGACGCGGTACGGCACGGCGATAAACCTCGGCGTAATCCACCTGCGCGCCGCGTTCCTCCAGGGTCTCCGCCAGCAATTCACGGCCGCCCTGACCGCGCACAATAAGGATACGTTTGTTGCTCACCGCATTCAGCGCTTTGAGTTTGAGCAGCGCCTCGCTGTTGGTACCGTCGCGCGGCAGCATGTCCGGTTTGCGGCCATGGGCGCCGAGTGCGCGCGCCGTGCCCGGACCGATGGCGGCCAGTTTGAGTTTCGGCGGCAGGGCGCCGAAGTCTAGGTAATCGGCGGCGTAATCCACGGCGTTGGGGCTGATGAAAATCGCGTAATCATAGCGGTCAAGCCGCTTGAGGCAGGCATCCAACTCTGCCGAACGCGCCGCTGACAGGATTTCGATGGTGGGGAAATGCAGCACCCCGGCGCCCTTGGTTTCCAAGCGGGCCCTGAGAGCTTCGCCCTGGTGCATGGGACGGGTAATGACGATGCCCGCGTCCTTGAGCGGTCGGGGAGCTGCCACAGCTATGAATCCGTTACCTGACGCAGCACTTCGGCAGCGCCCCGACCCAACATGTCGGCGGCCAGTCGCCGGCCCAGATCTTCGGCGTGGTGTGCGGGGCCGTGTATTTCACCGTCCACCACCCGACTGCCGTCCGGCAGTCCCACGCGACCGCGTAAGCTCAGCGAATGACCTTCGAGTTCCGCATAGCCCGCCACCGGCAAGTTGCAGCTCCCGGACAGACCCTGATTCAGGGCCCGTTCCGCCAGCGTGCACTGCCAAGTGGGCGCATGATTGAGTAGTGCGAGCAAGTTGCGGGTCTCCTTATCGCCGGTGTGGCACTCGATCCCGATGGTGCCCTGGGCGATGGCCGGCAGACTTATCTGCACGTCGAGCACAGCGGTGATTTTGTGCGCAAGTTGCAGCCGCTTCAATCCCGCCACCGCCAGAATCAGGGCATCGTAATCCCCCCGCTCCAGTTTCTTGAGGCGGGTATCCACATTGCCGCGCAACGGCAGGATTTGCAAATCCGGGCGGCAGTGCAGCAACTGACATTGGCGTCGCAGACTGGAGCTGCCCACACGCGCTCCCCGGGGCAGCGCCGCCAACGCCGGCCAGCAGGCCGACACGAAGGCATCCCGGGGGTCTTCCCGCTCCAGTACCGCGGCGATAACGAAATCCGCGGGCAACGCTACCGGCACGTCCTTCATGGAATGCACCGCAAGCTCGGCACGCTTATCGGCGAGCGCATTTTCCAGTTCTTTCACAAACAGACCCTTGCCGCCCAGCAACGCCAGAGAGTCCTGCAGGCTGCGGTCACCCTGGGTGGTGAGCGGCAGCAGTTCGACCGCACGCGGCGCTGCCAGCGGGCGCAAGCGCGCCGCCACATGTTCGGCCTGCCAGAGAGCCAGCGCGCTCTTGCGCGTGGCGATGCGAAGCGGTTTGAAATTCATCAATGGACGGCGGTCAAAAGGGCGCTAATCGTAGCAGGAATAGGCCACGCTTTAACGCGCGTTGCGCAGCTGGGCACGCACCTCCGCCACCATCCGTCGGCTTACTTCCACCGGCTCAGCGCGGCTGTGCAGACGTATCAGGAAACGACCGTCGTCGCTCTTGTCCAGGCTCTGGATATGCGCCAGCGCCACCAGTGCGTTGCGGTGGACGCGGATGAAAAGCTCGGAAAATTCCTTTTCCAGATCCTTGATTGCTTCGTCAATCAACAACTCACCCTGGCTGTGACATACGGTCACGTATTTCTGATCGGCGATAAAACACTGGATGGTGTTTACCGGCACCACATGCAGTTTGTCGCGCAAGCGCGCGCAGATATGGTGGCGCGCCGCATGCACGGTTTGCTGGGCCAGCTGGTTGAGCTGCACGCGATTGAGCCGGCCGGCGTTGGCAAGCGCCGTGCTGAGTTGTGCCTGACGCACCGGTTTGAGCAGATAAGCGATGGCGCGGGTGTTAAAGGCCTCCACCGCGAATTCATCGTAGGCAGTGGTAAAGATCACCGCCGGCGGATTATCGAGACCCGCAAGGTGGCGCGCCGTTTCCAGACCGTCCATCACCGGCATGCGGATATCCAGCAACAGCACATCGGGCTGTGTTGCTTCCCAGAGCCGCAGCGCGTCACGGCCGTTGGCGGCCTCACCGACGACTTCGCAACCGGGAACCTCGGCCAGCAGGCTCTTGAGGCGCGTGCGCGCCGGCAATTCGTCGTCAACCACCAGGACTTTCATGGCGCGTGCCTCTCATAAGGGAAACGCAGGCATACTCGATAAAACCCGTCAGCGGTATTGATGCTCAAACTGGCGCGTTCGGGCCATGCGAGCATCAGACGCTGGCGTACGTTTTCCATTGCCATCTGGTTGCCGTGCCGCCGTGGTGCGTTCTCCGGCGGCAGCGGGTTGCTGATTTCTATGTTGAGGATATCGGCCTCGCATGTGCCAAGGACTTCGACGGTGCCGCCGTCGGGCTGGGTCTCGATGCCGTGGTAAATGGCGTTTTCGAGCAGCGGTTGCAGTAACAGCTGCGGCACATGCGCATCCTCCGGCAACGCATCGGTCTGCCAGTTCACCTTGAGGCGATCACCAAGGCGCAATTTCTCGATGCGCTGGTACTGTTGTGCCATTGCCATCTCCTCGGCGAGCGTCACCGTCGGACTGGTTTTTTTGAGGCTGGCCCGGAACAGGTCGGCCAAATCCTCGATGGTGCGTTCCGCCAGATCCGGATTGCTGCGGATGAGCGCGGCGATGGTATTTATGCTGTTGAACAGGAAATGCGGATGGATACGCGCCTGCAGTGCTTCGATACGGGCGCGCGCCTCGCGCTGCACGTTGCGTTTCCACTGATGTTGCACATAGAAATATCGCAGCACCAGGATACTGACGATGACGCATATCAAGAGGTTGCGCAGCACGAAACCGGCATGACTCAGGGGCAGAAAAGTTTGGCCGATACCGGTGTAGTTGGACAGCCGGAAGGCGATCTCGCTTAACACTCCGGTGGTGATCAGCAGCAGCACAAAACTGGCGGTGGCGGCGTGGCGCAGGGGCATGCGTGCCAGCGGCTTGCGCGCCACACACAGCACGGCGGCGCTGGTCAGGCCAATCCACTGCAGGAACAGCGAAAGGCGCGCCAGATCCAGCCATAGGTTTATGCCTTCACCGGGAAGATGCCGGGCGATCACCAGCAGGAAGGCGACCAGCTCGGCAATCAGGATGACTACCAGCACCACCGGACCGGAACAGAAATCCGGCAGGAAGAAATCCTCAGGGGAAGGTTGGGAACGCTGGGGCTCGGCCATGCGTATCAGTGTGGCACGTCATCCCGCGCTTGGGGAGGGCGCCGTCAGTCCCCTAGCTTGAACAGCGCGCGCTTGAGCCGGTGCAGGGCCGAAATATCCTCGTTACCGTGGCCGCTTTCCAGCAGATGCCGGTAATGCAGCAGCGTCATCTCCACCAGCGGCAATTGCACGCCGCGGGCGGCGGCCATCCGCTGGACGATCTTCAGGTCCTTTTCATGCAGCGCCACCTTGAAGCCCAGCGGATAGCGGCCTTCAGCCATGCTGGGACCGCGGTGGCTCATGAACCAGGAGCCGGCAGCGCCGCTGCCCACCACCTCGATAACCTTGTCCAGTGGCAGACCCTCGGCTTCGGCGAACGCCAACGCCTCGCTCACCGCCTGGGCAATGCCGGCCACCGCAATCTGGTTCACGGCCTTGGTGGCTTGGCCGGCACCCACCGATCCCATCAAGACGATATGCTTGCCGAGGGCGCTGAGTATCGGCTGCGCACGCGCGAAGACTTTTTCATCGCCGCCGCACATGATGGCGAGCGTACCCTGCTTTGCGCCTTCCGTGCCGCCGGATACCGGGCAGTCGAGAAAATCAATTTTGTTTTTGGCCAAACGTTGCGCTGCAGTTCGTGCGGTAGCGGTGCTCACCGTGGAGCAATCGATCACCAGCGCGCCTTGCTGGAGATTCGCCGCCAGCCGCTCCACCACCTCCAGCACGTCCCGGTCGGCGGGCACACATAACACTATTGCGTCGCAGTTTTTTGCCAGTTCGGAAACATCGTTGGCCGCCAGGCAACCGGTTTCCTTCGCCAGCGCTCCGATTTTGGCATGCGTGCGGTTGTAGGCCGCGGTGAGCAGCCCGGCCTTGTGCAGATTGAGCGCCATGGGATAACCCATGGCACCGAGACCGATGACACCCAATTTGGAATATGTGTTCATGGTTATTCCGGGCAAAGACTAGGGAGAAACCGTTCTGTTAGTGAGCGCATAAGGCGCAATATGCTGTTTGTCTCAAATCCCCGCCGCTTGTGGCTTGCTGACACCGATACTGCGTAATTGCCGGCTGTTGAGGCAGACGAGCGCAATCGCCGTCAAGGTCAAACCGGCACCGGCGAATAACGCGGGCAATGAAATCACTTTGAGCAATGCGCCGGCCACCGCCGCGGACACCGGTCCCAAGCCCATGAAGGTGAACAGCAGCACGCTCATGGTGCGCCCCATCATCTCCTGAGATACCCGTTGCTGTATCCAGGTAAAGATGGCGATCTGCGCGATACCGGCGAGTACGCCGACGCAGGCGAGCAGCGCGGCACCGGTGAATGTCGAATGGATGAGCGTCAGTCCGGCCAGCGCCAGGCCGGCAAGGCTGTCAATGCACAGCACCATGAGACCGAGCCGCCCGCGCATCAAGCGTGCCCCGATCCCGGAGAGAAAGCTGCCCACGAGGATGCCGCCGCCATTGGCGGTCATCAGAATACCCAGGGACGCGGCCCCCAGATCAAGACGCGTGTCCGCGAGCACCGGCAGGCCCACCTGGATGGGCCCGCCCACAAACACCGAGACCACGGCAGCGTAGAGGATGAAGGCACGCAGCGGCAGGTCCGCCCAGATGGCGCGTATCCCCGTCGCTACATTCGCCAGCACACTGCCGACCGGCTGCGGCGGGTGGTAATCGCTGTGAATGCGGATCATGGCCAGCGAGGCCAGCGAGAACAGGAAACTTACCGCGTCAATGCTGAAGGCCAGCCCCATGCCACGGGCATCCGCGAGCGCGTGCTGAGGGCTGCTGGCTCCCACGCTGATGATCACGCCGGCCAGTACCGGACCCACGAACATCGCGAGCTGGCGCATTCCCATGAACAGGGCGTTTGCGCCGCGCAGCTGCTGCGGTTCCACCAACTGCGGCAGGATCGCCGAGCTCGCCGGATAGGCGAAGGCGGTGGACAGGCCGATTCCCAGCGCCAGCAGGTATACCATCCACATCTGGATGGCGCCGGTGAGCACCAAGACCGCGAGAATGGCGACGCAGGCGGTGTTGATGGCGCGCGAAACCAACAACACGCGCCGCGGCGACATCCGGTCCACCACCGCCCCGCCAATGAGCATGAAAGCCGCCCGCGGCAGCGCCATGACCGCCAATACGATGCCGAGGGCCGCGGGATCACCGGTCAACTTCAGTACCAGCCACGGCAATGCCACCAACGTGAACTGATCGCCCAGGGCCGAAACCGAGCTGCCACCGAAGAGCAGATTGAAATTGCGATTGGAAAATACGGATTTGGACCGCTGCTCTTGCATCTTATTCCATGACTGTCTGGCGCCAGTTCCCCGCACGTTGCTACTTCTCGAGATAGGTGTAACCCTTCAAGCCTTCTTCCAGTTCTTTTAAATATTGCGCGCGTTGGTAAGGGTCGAGGGCGGTGGCGGCGTCAATCTTGCCGTGATAACGGGCCACGAGATCGCTGGGTTCGAAGTGCACGTAGCGCAGCACCACTTCGGCGGTGTCGCCCTGTTCCGGTTTCACCAGCTTGTAACCATTATCCTTGTCCAGTTCCACGTTCACCGAGTCGGTGTCGCCGAACAGATTGTGCATGTCGCCGAGGATTTCCTGATAGGCGCCCACCATGAAGAATCCCAGATAATAGGGCTCACCGTTGTGCATAGCATGCACCGGCATGGTGGCTTCCAGTTCTTCCTCATCCACGTACTGTTCGATGCGGCCGTCGGAATCGCAGGTCAGGTCCTGCAATACCGCACGGCGCGTGAGCGCTTCATCCAGGCGGTGCACCGGCATGATGGGGAACACCTGGTCGATGGCCCAGACGTCCGGCACCGATTGGAATACGCTCATGTTGAGGAAGAACTTGTCGGCGAGTTTCTCGTCGATCTCGAAGATGGCTTCAGAGTGCGCGCGGGTGGTGGGTTTCAGGCCGTCGCGCACTTTGCGGCAGATGGCATGGTAGATCTGCTCGGCGCGGGCGCGTTGCTCCAGGGTCAGCACGCCGTGGATGTACATGGCCTGGGCCTCGCCGTTCCAGTAGAGCGCGTCCTGGTAGACCTCCAGCAGTGAACGGCTGTCGGTATTCTCGTAGTCCTCCCACAGGTCGGTGAGTATCTGCGGATCCTCGGGATCCGGTGGCGCCAGCGGCTTGTCGTGGATGGATTCCCGGTCCACCACTTCCGTGAGCAGCACCGCGTGATGCGCAGTGATGGCACGGCCGGACTCGGTGATGATGCTCGGGTGCGGCAGCTCGTAATCGGCGCACACTTCCCACAGGGAACGCACGATGGTGTTGGCGTATTGTTCCATGCTGTAGTTC
>DAHVFI010000341.1 GCA_027317045.1 Gammaproteobacteria bacterium | reverse complement strand
CAAAGCACTCAAAGACGAATATCCGGTGCCAAAATCATCCATTTGCAGATTGACGCCGATGGTCCTGAGGCGACTGATGGTTTCAACCGCCAGTTCTGGATTATCCATGAAGACCGTTTCGGTGATTTCCAGGCACAGATTCTTGGCAGATATGCCCGTCATGTCCAAAACCCGTGCCACGCGCTGTGGCAATACCCAGTGGGCGAACTGGCGGTTTGCAATATTGACGCTTACGAAAATACTGTCGGCGAGATGCTTATGGCGTTTGCGCCAGCGGGCCAACTGCGCACAGGCGGTTTCCATCACCCACCATCCCAGCGGAATGATGAGACCGGTTTCCTCGGCTACCGCCAGAAAGTGTTCCGGTGCCACTAATCCACGTTCCGGATGTGCCCAGCGCACCAGCGCTTCGAAACCGGTGAGGCGTCCGGTGGCGAGCTCCATCACTGGCTGGTAATAAACACGGAATTCGCTGCGCTGCAGGGCATGGCGCAATTCGGTTTCCAGCTTGAGATTGGCCTTAACCTGCTCATGCATCGCGTCGTCAAACACCACATACCCGGACTTACCGGCCGCCTTAGCACGATACATTGCAGTGTCGGCATCACGTAATAATTCATCGGGGTGTTGATAGTGGGGTGCGCTGATAACAATGCCGATGCTGGCAGTGGTAAATACATCATGGCCATTAACACTGAATGCGCGTGCCAGCTCTTCATGAATGCGATCCGCTGCCACGGTGGCCTCATCCAGACCCTGCAGACGTTCCAACAGGATAGTGAACTCGTCCCCTCCGTGGCGGGCGATCAGGTCATTGGGTCGCAGGCAGGTGCGCAGCCGCTTGGTGATGGAAACCAATAGGCGATCGCCAAAACTGTGCCCCAGGCTATCGTTGATCAGCTTGAACCGATCCAGATCCAGAAACAGGACCGCGAAGCGGTCATTTTCGCGTTTGCTGCCATGTTCCAGGGCCTGGCTGAGGCGATCCATGAAGAAATTGCGGTTAGGCAGGCCAGTGAGCGCATCATGGTAAGCACTATGCACCAATTCCTGTTCAGCTTTCTTGTGCTCAGTGATGTCGCGTACCGTGCCCATGGTGGCCGGACGCCCACGCCAGGAAATCCGGCTGACGGTTACGGAAGCGGTCACCTGATTAGTAACATCCTTGCAGCGCAAGTGCATCTCATGGGGTTCGATGGCGCGGTGGCTGACAGTATCGGAAATGATTTGCTCGGCCAACTTACCATTGGACGCAAGCACAATATCGGTAATAGGCAGACCGGTTATCTCTTCGGGCTCGTAGCTCAACATATAAGCGAAGGCCCGGTTAACGTATACATACTTGCCGCCCTGGCTTAAAAATACGCCATCCTGGCTCATATCCACCAAAGTCCGGTATTTTTCCTCCGAGCGCACCAGCGCCTCTTCTGCGCGTTTGCGTGCAGTGATGTCCTGCAAAGTGCCGGCGTAGTGTATTACCTGTCCACTGGAATCCTTGACTGCGCGCGCATTGTCACAGACCCAGATAGTAGTGCCGTCTCGACGGAATACCTGGAATTCCTGATTAGCATAATGCCCGTATTGCTCGAGGCGCCGCAGCAATTCGGCACGTTGCTCCGGACGCACGTAGACGCGCGAAACAATGTTGAGTCCACTGGCAATCATTTCTGCCGGCGTATCGTAACCAAGAATGCGCGCGAGAGCCGGGTTGGCATCTGTTAAGCGGCCATCGATTTCAGATTCATAGATTCCTTCGAGAGCGTATTCAAACATGGAACGGTAGCTGCTTTCCATCTCCTCAATATTAT
Source organism: Gammaproteobacteria bacterium (assembly GCA_027317045.1). Classification (GTDB taxonomy): domain Bacteria; phylum Pseudomonadota; class Gammaproteobacteria; order Natronospirales; family REEB76; genus REEB76. The sequence goes on along the minus strand of DAHVFI010000341.1, from coordinate 4,960 downwards.
CGGCATTGGGTTTGATTTGATTTAAATCACGGCACAGAAGCATGACTGCCTGGGTTCCGGCTGAAGTGACTAGCCAGGCATGAACTTGACAGTTCAACGTAGCACCAGATTTACAATTCAAAATAATTTGAAACGCAGCCGAATGCCTGCTGATTAATTCACGTCCGATGTCATGCCAGATTTTGGTCTGGTTTAGATTGGTCGGCGCGAGCCTGCGGAACTCATCAGGTGTATAACCCAGGGATCGACTGGCCGCATCGTTGCTTTCGATAAAAGTACCGGATGGTTGTCCGTCCTTGTCGGTTGCAAACAAAAGAATGGGATTCTGTTCGGCATTGAGCAAGGTTCGATAAATCGAATCTTTTGCATGCAGGTTATCTATTGCCGTGCGGTAATCGGTGTCATCCACGATACTGAAAAGTGCGTACCGCCGCTGATCAAACTCCGTCGTCTCAGCGCATAAATTACCGTGGCGGACTTCGCCCGTGTGGGTGCGCAACTCGATGTCATAGTCGACAATGCGCCCGCCGGCCTTGAGTTCCTGAAGAATATCATCCCAAGCCTGCGGATTTACCCATAGGCCCAAATCGCGCATGTTGCAGCCGATCATTTCCGCAGGACTGTAACCCAGCAGACGTTCTACGGCTGGATTAACGTCGGTGCACAGCTCATTCTCCATATCCAGTGCACCGAGAATGCCGGAGCTAATGCGGAAACTGGCAGCAAACTTGATTGCTGCCAGGCGCTGGATATCATCCAGATGCCGGCGGCGCAATTCTGCAGCGGCGCGCAGCGCCCATGCGCGCAGCGCGGCAAACAGCTCATCACTGGCCTGGAAGGCTTGCCGTGACATGATGCCCAGATGACCGAGCGCGCGGCCATCCAGACCGGGAATCGCCACAGCACAGTAAGCCTGGATACCGTGTTTACGCAGCCAGCGATCCTTGGGATAGGCAGCAGCGGTTTCATCCTCGCACCACAATTGCCCCTCCAGCAGGGTACGTTCCGCAGGGGTATCATCGATCAGAAATTCATTGCCGCCTGTCGCGGCGCGATTCACATGCCAGCCGGCCACTAGCAGCAGGCGATTGGAATCCTGCGGTTTGCGCGCAGTGACAAAGGCGTACTCCACGTCCAGGGCCACGGCGAGATGACGAACCAGTTGCCGAAAGAAATCCTGGCCAATGACGCCGGCCAGCTGCTCCTGCAGAGCGCCGAATATTCCGGTGGGTGCCGGGAGCATGACGGTTTCCGGTTTCATGAATTGAATTTGACCATAAAACGGCATGGATTGAACGTCGTGGCGAACGCCGCAGGTTATTCGGGTGGTTACGGACCCCCGCCCAAGCTCACTTAACGTGGTGGAGGGCACTGGTTAATCTTATGGAAACATGGGAAGATATCTCTATAACCTATTGAAAAGTAAATTAAATTAATTTCAAGTATCGGCTTACCATTGACCGGTGAAATGAAAAGGGTGATGCCCCGATCCATCCGCGGGCAAATCCCCCAGTAAAGTATTCAAGGCCGTGTTATCTGGGTCGCGGCTCGTCAGCGTGCCACTGATCCGATAATGCCCATTTGACCCCAGATCAACGGTGCCCTGCAAAGCCAGCGGTCCGCCGGTATCCACGAAACTGCCATGGATGCCGTTTTGGGCCTGAGTTTGCAATTTCAGTTGGTAATTACCCAGAGTCAGGGCCTGGGGCCAGCTGAGACTGACACCGGTGAAATTCACAATGCCGGCGGCACGTTCAGGCTGCAGTTTGACCAGTAGCACCTGGTTTAAATGCAGATCAAGCCTGCCGGTCACACTGCCAGCCGGCAGTGGCAACCACGGATCCAGCCGGCTGATGGGCAAGTGACCTCGCACATCCTCCAGGAGCAACTTGTCTAGGCTACCCGCCACCCGCCCCTGGAGCGTCATGTCGGACCCCTGCAGCTGCAAGCGGTAGCCTAAGCGACCAACAAACGGCGCGCGCCAGTCAAAATGCCATTGGAGCGCACCCCAGGATTGGCCGTGCAGGGCAAATTCCTGGGCAGCGCCTGACCAGATGTTGCCACTGACATTTGCCAGTTGCACATCCGGCAAGCGCTTCTGGAGCAAGGCTAGAGCGTAGGTGGCGGGAAACGTGGCCAGCAGAAAAATGACATAGACAGTGAGTCCTGCCAGCCACCAGCGCACTATGCGCCAGCTCATGGCGCGGCACCTTGCAACTTAAGATTGACATTCACCAACCCTGGCCCGGAGCCACGTGTCACACTCATATCGGCCGGCGCCACGCCATAGTTCCTATGTAATGTGTCCAGCCAGCGCACCAGACTGTCAAAGTCAGCGCCGCTGAATTGAGCGCGCACCGATCCATCACTGGCTTGTTGTGCCTGTTGCAAAGCATTACCCAGCCCAGCTCCTGCGACACTACTATTCACGACGCTGAGCAGCGAGCCACCCGGCAAAGCCCCAGGTCGCGTACCTCGCAGGGACTCAATCCGGGTAGCCGCCGGCCGCATCCATGCCAGCAACGCGATCTGTTGCTGCACCTGGGCCTTGAGAGCCTGCCGATGGCTGGAATAGGGGCTGACGATACCCGCATAAATGATAACGAGAAACAGGATTACGCCGCCGCTACCGAGTACCAGGCGTTCGCGCCTCTCCAGTCCCATGAACCACTGACGCAACTGGTGTAGAGCGTTCATCCACTGTTACCTTCGCTGAGAGTTAGTCGGCCTGTGGTCTGGCCAGCGCTGCTACTGATCGAATCCATGTCTACGTGAAAGGCGGAATTTTTTGCGAGCAGGCTTTTCATGGCGTCAAGCGCATCAATGCTGCCAGCCTGGACCTGGAGCTGTAGACTGCCATCGTGATAGCTGAAACTCTGGAGTTGCACGTTGTTTTGTGATTGCAGCGCAGCGCCCACGGCCGTGAGCATAACCAGGAGCCCTGCAGAGTTCGCACCGCCGCCCGTAAGCTGATTAAGACGCTGCTGCATCTGTGCCTGCGGGTCCACCATATGAGTCACATTCGGCAAGGCTTGATGGAATAACGCCGCTACTTGGCTATCCAGTTTGGTTGCTTCATGCCGGAGCCTGAATTCGCCCACCGCCTGCTGCACGATGAACACCGCGCACAGCGCGGCTAACAGCCCCGCCGCACTGCGCCAGCGGCGCCAATATTCCATGGCACCGCCGCGCGGCCCAAATTCCCCTTGCAACAGGTTTATCGCTCGGAAGTCCCGGGCCGTTGTTGCCATGAGTGCGATAGCGCCGTCATTCAAGGGGCGATACGTGGTTTCCAGCCGCAGGACCGCGAGCATGTTATGAATTTCTGGCGCCAGCGTCTCATCGGAGGTATACACCAAAGCATGAGTGCAAGTTTCGGTTGCGGGCAGCACGGACAGATAGCGTTCCAGCATGAGCGGCATCAGCGGGGTCTCCGCGATTACAGCGACTCCGTCGGGAAAGCGTGCCAACATTTGCCGGTCATCCGGCGCCAATACCAGGGTGTGTGCACGCACCGGCAGCGCCAGCACATCCGGTAGCAATTCTACCGGGGCCAGACCAACCGCCGCGAGATCATTCAACCATTGCCGCATGCGCGTGCGCGTTACCACGGCTACCGGATAGCCATGTGCTTCGCGTGCACCCACGGCGAAGTGCAGCGTGTCCACATCCTCCGCGAGCCTGTCCTCCAGCGCGAAAGGCGCCGCCTGCAGGATTTTTAGCGCGTTGTTGCTGGGGATGTCCGCGTGCAGCAGCATGACGGCGGAACCGGGCACACACACCCGCAGGCGACGACCCGTGGCCAACGGCGCAGCTTCCCTAAGCGTACCCGTCTGGGCCTGGCCCATGCGGTTGCCGAAAGCATCCACCACCAGCCAACTCGCCGGCCGGTCTGCATCAGGCATGCGCAACAACAAGGTCTCGGTCATTACACGGTTCCAAAGGTGCGTCGGATGGCAGTGGTGGCGCCGCCGGAAGTACGATATAGCAAACTGTACAGGGTGATTTGGGTGCCGCCAATCTTCGCTTGCGCCGTCAGCTGGAAATAGCTGCTGGTCAGGCTTGTCGGTACACCCACGGCAGGGGTGATGTTCAGCAGCCGTATCAGGTCATTCAGCGATTGATAGGGCTGCTGCAGGCGTGTCTGTACCGCGGCTTCGGCGGCACTGGTGGTGATTCCGGCATTCAGTGATGCGATTACCAGCGCCGGTGCGGTATTGATATTGATTGCCGTTGACCTCATGGGCGCGCCGGGTTGCGACCCTGGGTGTATCAAAGGCAACACGCAGACATAGGGGAGGAGCGCAGCATAGATCTGCGGCGTTATCCCTTTTACCAACAGCAGCTCGCTGATGCTGGCCATGGGTTGTTCCGCAGTGAGATACGGTGGGGCGAGCTGGGAGTAGAACTCATCTTTGGCGCCGCCTGGGTTATGGGGTTGATCTCCAGGATTTACCCAATCCGACACTGCATTGGCGATTTCTGGATCCAGGTTAAGCGCAATCAGTAAGCGCTGAAATTGCGCCAAGGCGGCCGTTGACTCTTGCACATTGCTGCTGGCGAGATTATTGATGTTGAATAAGCCTTGCAGGTCTTCCATCTGGCCGGTGATGGAGCCGCCTGCTACCGGTAATGGCGGCAATTGCATAGCCCAGTCTTGCGTCAGATTAGTGTTGTTCTGATTGGAGAGATAATCGCGTCGCAATATCTGCTCGGCCCAGGCTTCGGCACCGAGGGCATATTCCAGTGCCTGATCACCCTGGATACTATTGGCTGTGCGGCGTATATCCAGTTCGCGATTCCAGATCATGCCGGTAGACAGAGTGGCGGCAATTGCCATAATTACCAGCGCGATCAGCAACGCCACGCCGCGCTGTCTGATCGGAGCCGGTGCGCGCCGCCGTATTCTCATTGCTGAGCCGCCACTTCGATGAGGCGGGTGATGCGCCCCCAGTCCTTC
>DAHVFI010000336.1 GCA_027317045.1 Gammaproteobacteria bacterium | reverse complement strand
GCATAAACGGGGCCACACGGATGATTGCATTGTGCCCCCAATAATAACTGTCACCCAGCTGCCAGAATGACAGGCCTGCGGCATACATCTGGCCGTAAAGACGATTGGCGAACTGTTGAATCCGGCCGAACAAGGTCTTCTGCCGTATGATGCCAGGCGCAGTTTGAATTATTCCGACAGTCGGGTTTGACTCCATGAGCCCTACGAGCTCGTTTATGGCTTGCGCTGACATGAGGCTGTCTGCGTCAAGGACAATCATGTAATCATGTTTTTGGCCCCAGCGTCTCAGGAAATCGGCAATATTGCCGGTTTTACGTTTTATGTTCACGCGCCGATGCCGGTAATGGATGCGGTTGAATGCTCCGAGCCTGCGGCACAGTTCCGCCCAAGCCCACTGTTCCCTTACACATATATCAGGATCGTCGCTATCAGAGAGTATGTAGAATTCAAAGTGTGTAATTGTGGATTGCATCTCGATCTGACGATACATGACCTCGATTGTCGCCACTACCCGTTCGGCGGCCTCCTTGTAGATTGGTATTATGATTGCCGTTGTCGTATTTGGCGTTGTAAAATTGGCAGGTCTTTGCAAAGGTGTTGATGGTCGGCGCGATAACAATACAAAGAATCCGAAAATGGCTGTCCAAAAACCGACTGTGACCCAAGCCGTCAATACACTGAAGACCAGAACAAGCGCATCATCCAGCAGCCATTGTCCAGGTTCTGGAAGCGCGCCTGCCATAAATTCTCCACCAAGCAACGCAGGTACAGTCACCAGACTGATTAGGGCTCCGCGTCGCAACAGAGCTTTGATTCTCCAGTGCCGTAATTCCATCCGTAACCTACTTGGTTGAATTGCTTGTTTTCAGGGTATGGACTGCCGGTGCGAGAGGGCGCCGTTCTAGTGGAGGTTGACGGAAATCACTTTCGATCGCTGAAAACCGGCTTACGAGCCGAAAGGCAAGGAAATCGCCATCGGTGCCTGCACTGAGGCGCTTGCGAAACGATTCGAAGATGTCTTCAAGCGACCCACTGGTATTTAAAAGACATTGCAGAAGCGCATTATCGCATCCGCTGCCGAGGGCTTTAGCATATGCCCGCAGCCTATTAATTTTCGGAGCATTTATTTGTAGTTCATGCATGATGGCGGACCCAACGTGTAGCGCTTTGTATGGCAGTCAAGTGTTGACCTATATGTACATGGCTACAGCCAGCTACACCCTATACTGCAGCGAGTAACAGCCGATGCCCGTGCCAAAACGTGAGATGATAATTGACTGTTGAGTGCTGTGCATTACCATTTGTTAATGTTTTGTAGACGAGGGCACTACTTCTGCCAACTTCGACATCGTGAGGATCGGCTTGCATCAGCCGCGGGATAAGGCCGGCATGCTGGCGGCGCGTGCCACGCTGGAAGCGCTGATTGCGCGGGAGAATGCCCGCGGAATCCTGGCCGCGCGCATCGTGCTGGCGGGATTTTCCCAGGGCGGGCACGGTGGCGTTCTACACCGGGTTGCAATACCCGCAAGGCACTCATGGCACGCGGCTTTCCATCCAGTGTGTTTCCGGCTTTTATGCACAAGCAGTCGGCGTAAATCCAAAGATACGTGCATAGAAGGCAAGCTCGGCCTCCAGGGCGCGCTGAATGTTCTCGCTGCGACGGAAACCGTGGCCCTCTTCGGCGAAAGTCACATAGTCCACCGGCAGTTTTTTGGCGCGCAGCGCTTGCAGCATGCGTTGTGTTTGATCGGGGGGCACCACCCGGTCCTTGAGACCCTGGAAGAAGATTACCGGACAATTGATGTTATCAGCCGCATATAACGGCGAACGTGCGCGGTAAAGATCGCGGGCCGCGGGCCATGGACCCAGCAGGCTGTTGCCGTAATGTGCTTCGAATTTGTGGGTGTCGGTCATGGCGCTGGCCAACTCACTGATGCCGTAATAGACCGCGCCGGCCTTGAATAAATCATGGAAGGCCAGTGCGCACAACACCGTGAAACCGCCGGCGCTGCTGCCGCTGATGATGAGACGCTCGCCATCCACCCGTCCCGTGTTCACCAGCTGGCGCGCCGCATGCATGCAATCCTCCACATCCTTGATGCCCCATTGGCCGTGGAGGCTGCGGCGGTAGGCGCGGCCATAGCCGCTGCTGCCGCGATAGTTCACGTCCGCCACCGCAAAGCCGCGGCTGGTCCAGAACTGGATGCGCGGGTCCAGGCCGTTGCCGTCCATGGCGGTGGGGCCACCGTGGCATTTCACCAGCAGCGGCGGCTTTTCGGCGGCCGCGACGCAGAAATCCGGATTGCGGGGCGGGTAGAACCAAGCATGGGCGGTTTCGCCATCGGTGGTGGGGTAAACGATGGCTTCGGGCGTGCTCAGGAACTCCGCAGGAACCAAATCTTCAGTTTCATTGAGTACCGTTGATTGTCCCCCTTCGACCAGCATTACTGCCAACCGATGTGTGGGATCGCCGGCCAGCAACACCAGCTTGTTCCCGTGTAGGTGCAGGTGTTCAATCTGGGTAAAATTACCGGCAAGCACCTGTGTTTTTCCGTCGGCACCGATACGTAGCAGTTCGGAGCAGCCCTGGCGCAGACGTGTCGCACACAGCCCGCCATTCGCCATGAAGCCGTAACTGGACATGCCGAACAGCCATTGCGCGAAACCATGATCCATGGGTTCGCGGGTGACGCTGTGGGTTTTGCCATCCGTATACTTATAGATATTCCAGAAGCCATCCCGGTCTGAAATGAAATACAGGCCGCCATCCGGGGCGAACTGCGGCTGAAATACGGATTCATCCGCACCGCCGGCAATGCAGCGCGGGTTTTGCACGGCGCCCGCAGCATCGAGTTCCGCGAGCCACAGCTCGCAAGCGTCCCAGGGCATGTGAGGATGATTCCAGCCGAGCCAGGCAAGTTGTCGGCCACCGGGATGCATGGCCGGCGAACTGTAAAAATCGTAACCGCGCACGAGGGTGGTGAGCGCGCCGCCCCGCAGAGCGACCGATACCAGGGAATTGACCGGCTGCGCGGATTCCTCGGTGTGGTTTTCACACACGCATACCAGCCGCCGGCGCCGTTCATCCGGCAACAAGTCCGCAAACCGGCAATTGCGCGCGGTTGTCAATTGATGTGGCGCGCCGCCCGCGGTCGGCAGGCGGTAAATTTGTTGGTCGCTGTCGTTGACGAAGAATACCCTGTCGCTGCTGATGGCGTAGGCTCCGCCGCCGTATTCATGTGCCCGGCTTCTGACACTGAACGGCGGCGGCGTGAGATCCCGGCGGCTCTCGCCCGTGCGCTTGCACACCAAGACGCCGCGGCCGTTTTCCGCCGGCCGGTTTTCCACCCAGTACACGCAATCACCCGCAATGCGCGGTTGCATCAGGCGCAGGTTGCCGGCGGCGACGCGCGCCGCACCGAGAGCTGATAGCCAGCCGCCGCAAGCGGCGGGATGCCTCATGAGGTTCTCCCGGTGATGTGGAAATGGCGGGTTTCCAGTGACTGCCCCACCGGATCAAAACGCCGTTCGGCAAAGCGCAAACCGTCGTCGGCCTCCAGGAAAATCACGCTGGAACAGCGCGTGCCGTATATTTGATGAGTCACGAACACCGGCGACAACTGGCGTTCGCGCTCCACCCCGATGCCGGTATCCGGCAGTTCAGCGTCGGCTACCGGCGTACGATCAGCCAGCAGCATGAATAGCGCTTCGGCGGTCAATGCCGGGCGTTCCAATAACAAATCCAAACGCGCCACGCTGCGTGTGACTTTCGGCCAGGGCGTATCCAATTGATGATTGCTGAGTCCATGTATGCCGGGCGGCACTTTCCTTGGTTCAGGTTCACCCCGATTGGAGAAATACCAGAGCGCTGTGGGCTCGCCCAGGATGAGGCTGAATGCACCGTAATCCCCGGCGCGCTTTACGACTTCATTAATATAGGTATCCGCCGGGGTATCAGAGCGCAGGAAATCGGCGGCAAGCGCGCCGCGGGATCGCGGTGCTTTTTGAGGAGTGGGTGCTTCGCGGTAATTGGTGACCACGGCAAAATGCCCGCTGCTGGTGACGCCGAGCCAGGTACCGCCGGCTTGCAGATCGCGCCCGCCCAATACCTGTGGTGCATCATGCCAAAAGCCCGCCGCGGCGGAAGACCGCGAGTGCAGTTCGTCGCGGTTGCCGGCGAACACCAGCGGATAGTCGGGGTGGGTTTTCCAGGCGAATACCAGCAGGCACATGCGGGCATTATAGCCGCCGGTTTCAGGCGCTCCGGTTTATGCGCGCCCAGGCGTAGCGGTCCTCCGGAAAAAGGCAGCTGCAGACAGCATCGCCAGTGCGATGATGATAAGGGCCATGCCCACAGCTTCTGAATACCCCGGCCGTTCACCGAGTTGCAGCCACGCAGCCAGGACGCCCACTACCGGTACTGCGAGGGAGCAAAGTCCGCTGATGCTGGCGGACAGACGCTGCAATACGTACAGCCACAGCAGCCATGCCAACGCGTTGGCGGGTATCACGTTGTAGAACAGCGACCAGATGAAGGCCCCGCTCCACTGGATCGGATGGGATGGCAGCCACCAAGCGATGAGCACGATGGGGATACCGCCAAGCAGCATCTGCCAGCCGCTGAGAGACACCAATTCCCACATGGAATTCACCGGGATTTTCTTGGCGACAATCACGCTTGCGCCCCAGGCGGCGCCCGCCAGCACCGCGATGCTGCTGCTCACCAGATCCGGATTCCGGTGCCAGGGTTCAAAGATACATAGCATGCCGGCGAGCGCCACCAGCACCGCTAACCATTGCAGCCCGCGCATGCGTTCACCGAGGAATGGTACGGCCAGCAGGATGACCCAGAACGGCATGGTGTAACACAACACCGCGGCCTTGCCGGCACCGCCATGCACCAGCGACCAGAAGGCCAGAGTGGTGAACAAAGTAGTCTGGAAGAAGCCCAGCCAGAGCACCGCGCGCAGGTTGCGGGGTCTCAACGGCCGCCGTAGCAGCAGCAGTACCAGCAGCAGACACAGGCCACCCAGGATGGTGCGCAGTGCCACGAAATCGAATGGCGCGGCATACCGCAGGCCGACTTTCATCGCCACCCAGTTGTAGCCCCAAAGAAATGCCAACGCCATCAGCGCGATCAGCGCCGGAATATTCTCACGCTTCACCATCGGGCCGGTGTTATTCATGAACGGGCGTCATGAGTGTCAACAGGATTGAAATTCCCCAGTGTGAACTCACCGGTTTCCTCAAACCATTCACGGAGCAGCCAATAGGAAATGGACTGAGGTGTGGACAAAGTCAGGCGGTTGTTGCGCAGACCCTGGATGATGTCGGCGCGCGAGAACCAACGCGCCTCGGCCAGTTCACCGTCGTTGCAGTGGGTGTCGGTGTTTTCCGCCAGCGCATGAAACCCGAGCATGAGCGAGGCCGGATAAGGCCAGGGTTGTGATGCGCGGTACTGCATGCAGGCGACCCGGATATTGGTTTCCTCCTGTACCTCGCGGCGCACGGTCGCTTCCAGACTTTCTCCCGGCTCCACGAATCCGGCGAGGGTGGAATAACGGTTGCCGGACAACTGCCGGCCCAACAGGCAGCGGCCCTCACGGGTGACCAGTACAATGATGGCGGGATTGACGCGCGGATACAGGATGTTGCCGCAGCGGCTGCAATGCAATTCATGGCCGGCATGGCGGCTGTGTGTCGGCGCACCACATTTTCCGCAATAGCGGTTTTGCAGATGCCAATGCACCATGGCGCGGGCGTAGCCCAGCAGTGTCAGCGTGCCATGATCGAGTTTGCCGAATTGCGGCCGCAGATTGGTGAGCGTCAGCGTGTCCCCGGACAGCGCGATGCCGTTGGACAGGCCCAGGGCCAGGTAGGTTTGGCCTTGAAAATTCCCGAGCAGTACCACGCAATGAGCTTCGGCAATCAGTGATTGCGCGCTTATCACGTCCAATATCAAAGGTGTAATGCCATCCCCACGCAGCACGTTCTGGTCGCCGCACACCGGCACGAAGCGGGTGGTGGAATCCGCGAGTTGCGCCGCGTATTGGACATCGTCATGACGATGGATCGCTAACCGGTCGAGATCCGGTGCGGAGAATATGAAAGGCAGTTCGCCGAAATTGAGCATGCACAAATCAGGATCAGGGAAATGCGGAAGGCATTATCCCACAGCCGGGCGCACGCTTAGATTGGCCGGAGCGTGGCATGCATGGCATGTGTGAGTAGGTTTTTCAGTTTGTGTAGTTCGGCGCCGTAATAGGGTTTCGGCGGCAGCTTGCCCCATACCGGCGCAGGCCAGGCAAGATCGTGAGTATAGCGCACGATGTGATGGACATGCAGTTGCGGCACCTGGTTACCAAGGGCCGCGATGTTGAGTTTGTCGGGCTTGAAGAGTTCGGCCAGTGTTCGTGACAGCTGCGCCGATTCATCCCACAACAGCCGTCGGTCAGAGTCCTGGAGTTCGTGGATCTCGCGGATATTCTGCCGCTCGGGTACCAGGATGAACCAGGGATAGCGGCTGTCGTTCATGAGCAGCAGCCGACAGAGGCTGAAACTTCCGAGTGGAGTTGTATCTTTGGCAAGCTGCGGGTGCAGTTCAAACATCGGCTTTTCAGCGCACCGCCAGGTAGCCGCCGGGCACGCCCTTGGGCGAGAATACGATCTGCCACAGTTGGTTCTTGCGGGCTCGGAAAGAGGCGGCACTGATGCTCAGGTAGTAATACCACATGCGGTGGAATGTTTCATTGTATTGTTGCTTCAGTTCAGCCCAGCCATTTTCGAAGTTACGCCGCCAAACCTGCAAGGTTCTGTCGTAATGCACACTGAAGTTGTGCCAGTCCTCCATGATGAAGAAATCTTCCGTAGCGGCGGCGATTTGTTTGATGGACGGCAGCATGCCGTTGGGGAAAATGTACTTGGCGATCCAGGGGTCGGTATCGTGCACCGACTTGTTGCCGCCGATGCTGTGCAGGAGAAACAGTCCGTCGTCCTTGAGGCAGCGACGCACCACCCGCATGTAAGCGGGATAATTTTTCACGCCCACATGCTCGAACATGCCGATGGAGAAAATGCGGTCGAATTTCTCGTTGAGCAGCCGGTAATCCTGTAACCGGACTTCGATGGGCAGACCTTTGCTGATGGCGCGCGCATAGTCGGCTTGTTGTTCGGACACGGTGATGCCCACGCCTGTGATGCCATAGCGTTCCACGGCGAGTTTCAGGGCCTCGCCCCAGCCGCAGCCGATATCCAGCACGCGCATGCCGGCTT
>DAHVFI010000335.1 GCA_027317045.1 Gammaproteobacteria bacterium | reverse complement strand
GTGCGATGCACACCGCCATGAGTAGCAGCGTGCGCAGTGCCCCCGCTGGATTGCTGGAAAACAACCGGGGCGAACGTTGCGGGCGGTGCAGGGCGAACACGGTGATTCAGCCCGTGTAGCGGCGGGCGGATTGAGGATATACAGTCAGCGGCAAAATGGCGTGCAAACAGGCCTCAATACGGAATACCCATGCTGCGACTCAGTTACGGTTTTCCGGTGAGCCGATAATGCTGGAGTACGGTTCCGGGTAAAGATCGACCTTCGTCATTCGACGGCAAAAGTTTCCGGACCGTATTCGTCAATCAATTCCAGTACCTTGCCGCCACCGCGGGCCACGCAGGTGAGGGGGTCGTCCGCGAGTATCACCGGCAGCCCGGTTTCCTCCCTGAGCAGCCGGTCAATGTCCCGCAGTAACGCGCTGCCGCCCGTCAGCACCATGCCGTTGGTCGCCACGTCCGACCCAAGCTCCGGCGGCGTTTGCTCCAGGGCGGCCCTGACCGCCCCGACAATGCCGGCCAGGGGTTCCTGCAGGGCCTCGAGAATTTCGTTGCTGTTGAGCACGAAACTGCGCGGCACGCCTTCGGACAAGTTGCGGCCTTTCACTTCCAGCTCGCGCAGCTCCTTGCCCGGATAGGCGGAACCGATCTCGTGCTTGATACGCTCGGCGGTGGCCTCGCCGATGAGGGTGCCGTAATTCCGGCGCACGTAGCTGATGATGGCTTCGTCGAATTTGTCGCCGCCGATGCGCACCGAGGCGGCATACACGATGCCATTCAGGGAGATGATCGCCACTTCGGAGGTACCGCCGCCGATGTCCAGTACCATGGAGCCCTTGGCTTCATGCACCGGTAAACCTGCACCGATGGCGGCCGCCATGGGTTCCTCGATGAGATAGACTTTGCGGGCGCCGGCCCCGGCGGCCGACTCGCGGATGGCGCGACGTTCCACCTGGGTTGCGCCATAGGGCACGCATACCAGTACCCGCGGCGTGGGCCGGAAATAACGGTTGCCATGGGCCTTCTTGATGAAGTGCTTGAGCATCTGCTCGGTAACCGTGAAATCGGCGATCACGCCGTCCTTCATGGGACGGATAGCGACGATGTTGCCGGGGGTGCGGCCCAGCATGCGTTTGGCGTCGGCACCGTAAGCTTCGATCACCTTGTTGCCGCGGCCAGGTTCCTCGCGGATGGCGACCACCGAGGGCTCGTTGAGGATCACGCCTTTGCCACGCATATAAATAAGCGTATTGGCGGTGCCGAGGTCTATGGACAAATCCGTGGAGAAAAATCCGCGCAGGCTCTTGAACATGGTTTTGGCTTGAATTATGGCCCGGTATCGGGGAGTTTTCGGGGCGCACTACTCTAACAACGGCGGGCGGCGGCGGCAAGCCGGTTTATGCGATAATTTGCTGAAATCCGGGGCTTTTCCCGGTAATTCAGTCCGGTAATGCAGCGAGGCCGTGGATGTCGCTTACTCCCGATGAGGTTCGAAGCATCGCGCGCCTGGCGCGCCTCGCCATCAGCGACCGGGACATACCCCGCTACGCGGACAATCTGTCGCGGATACTGGATTTCGTGGCGCAACTGGACAAGGCCGATACCACCAGCGTGGCGCCCATGGCGCACCCGCTCGACATGAGTCAGCGCTTGCGGGAGGATGCGGTGACCGAATCCAATCAACGTGAGCTGTTCCAGAAGAATGCCCCGCAGGTGGAGGCTGGGTTATACCTGGTTCCCAAGGTAATTGAATAATTCTGAAAGGCGGGGGCGGCCTGCGCACCGCGTTTCATCATCGGATTCCACAGCTTCACTATGCATACCAAGACACTGACTGAACTGGCGCGCGACCTGAAGGCGCGCAAACTCTCTAGCGAAGAGCTTACCCGCAGCTATCTCACGCGCATCGAGCGTTTCAATCCGCAGCTGAATGCCTTTATCACGGTGCTGCAGGAAGAGGCGCTGGCCGCGGCACGTGCCGCGGATGCCCGTATCAAATGTGCTGACGCCAATGCGCTCACTGGTTTGCCCCTGGCCCACAAGGATATTTTCTGCACCGCCGGTGTAAAGACCAGTTGCGGCTCGAAGATGCTGGATAACTTCGTGTCACCTTACGATGCCACCGTTGTCGAACGCTTCAGGCAAGCGGGTATGGTGCTGCTGGGCAAAACCAACATGGACGAGTTCGCCATGGGCTCGTCCAATGAAACCAGTTTCTATGGTCCGGTGAAAAATCCCTGGGACCCGACGCGCGTGCCCGGCGGTTCTTCCGGTGGTTCCGCGGCGGCGGTGGCGGCGCGGCTGGCGCCGGCGGCCACCGGCACCGACACCGGTGGCTCCATTCGCCAGCCGGCGGCGCTCACCGGACTGACCGGTATCAAACCCACTTACGGGCGCGTGTCGCGCTACGGCATGATTGCGTTTGCCTCCAGTCTCGATCAGGCCGGGGTGATCACCTACACCGCGGAGGACGCAGCCTTGCTCTTGGGCGCCATGGCCGGTTTTGATCCGCGGGATTCCACCAGCGTGGACCGGCCGGTTCCGGATTACACGGCGGAACTGGAACGGCCGCTCAAGGGCCTGCGCATCGGCCTGCCGAAGGAGTTCTTCGACCCGGGCCTGGATGGGCGCGTGGGCGCAGCCGTGCATGCGGCACTCACTATATATAAGAAGCTGGGCGCCGAAGTGCGTGACATCAGCCTGCCGAATTTCTGGCTATCGGTACCCACCTACTATGTGGTGGCGCCGGCGGAATGCTCCTCCAACCTCTCGCGCTTCGACGGTGTGCGCTTCGGGCACCGCTGCGAAAGCCCGGTTGATCTGCTGGATCTCTACACCCGCTCCCGTGGCGAAGGGTTCGGCGCGGAAGTGAAACGCCGCATCATGACCGGCACCTATGTGCTGTCCGCCGGCTATTACGATGCCTATTACCTCAAGGCCCAGAAGACCCGCACGCTCATCCGTCAGGACTTCATCACGGCGTTTGAAAACGTGGATGTGATCATGGGACCGTCCACACCCACGCCGGCGTTTGGTCTCGGCGAGAAGACCGGGGATCCCATCACCATGTATTTGAACGATATCTACGCCAACGGCGTGAATCTCGCCGGCCTGCCGGGCATTTCAATCCCCATGGGATTCGTGGACAAGCTGCCGGTGGGCTTGCAGATCATCGGCAATTATTTCGACGAGACACGGTTGTTGTCAGCCGCGCATCAGTATCAGCGGGAGACCGATTGGCATAGACAAATACCCAGGGGATTTGAATGAGGCGGTGAGGAGTTAGGAGTGAGGGATGAGGTGAATAGCATTGTTGTTCTCATTTCTCACAGGCGGAGTAGTCGCCAGCGGCAGCTGTCATGCCTCTCCAAGAGCAAGGAATAGCAATTCAAAGTTCGAATAGTGCATAGATAAAACAGTGAGCGATTGATAAATGCAATGGGAAACCGTCATCGGCCTTGAGATACACGCGCAGTTGCTGACGAACAGCAAAATCTTCTCGGCTGCGTCCACCGCCTTTGGGGCGGCGCCCAATACCCAGGCCTGCCTTGTGGATCTGGGCTATCCGGGCGTGCTGCCGGTGTTGAACAAGGAAGCGGTGCGCATGGCGGTGAAGTTCGGTCTGGCCGTCGGCGCCGGCATCGCGCCGCGTTCGGTGTTCGCCCGCAAGAATTATTTCTATCCCGATCTTCCCAAGGGCTACCAGATCAGCCAGTACGAGCTGCCGGTGGTCAGCAAGGGCAGTGTGGAAATCGAACTGGAGGATGGCAGCAGCCGGCGTATCGGCATTACCCGCGCGCACCTGGAGGAAGACGCCGGCAAGTCCCTGCACGAGGGTTTCGAGGGCATCAGCGGCATCGATCTCAACCGCGCCGGCACACCGCTGTTGGAAATCGTCTCGGAGCCGGACATGCGCTCGGCCAAGGAAGCCGTGGCCTATATGAAAAAGATTCATTCCCTGGTGCGCTATCTGGAAATCTGCGACGGCAACCTGCAGGAAGGTTCGTTCCGCTGCGATGCCAACGTCTCGATACGTCGCAAAGGCGAACACAAGTTCGGCACCCGCACAGAACTCAAAAACATCAATTCCTTCCATTTCGTGGAGAAGGCCATCCTCTATGAAGTGCAGCGGCAGATTGATGTGATCGAGGGCGGCGGCAAGGTGGTGCAGGAGACGCGCCTCTACGATTCCAAAAAGAACGAAACCCGCCCCATGCGCAGCAAGGAGGAGGCCAACGATTACCGTTACTTTCCGGATCCGGATTTATTGCCGCTGGAGATCGCGGAATCTTTCGTCAGCGAGGTACGTAAAACCCTGCCGGAGTTGCCGGATGGGAAAAAGCAGCGATTCATGCGCGCTTACGGCCTGTCGGCTTACGATGCAGCATTGCTGACCGCCAGCCGCGAACTGGCGGATTACTACGAGATGCTGGTGCAGGCCGTCGGCGGTGAAGCCAAGCTCTGCGCCAACTGGGTCATGGGTGAATTGTCGGCAGCGCTTAACCAGAACAACCAGGATATAGTGCAGAGTCCTGTTACTGCAGTGATGCTAGCGGGACTGCTGAAGCGCATCCTTGACGGCACGCTTTCTGGAAAACTGGCAAAGGAAGTGTTCGAGGCCCTGTGGGCGGGTGAGGGCGAGGCCGACGCAGTCATCGAGAAGAAAGGCCTGAAGCAAATTACCGACAGCTCGGCCATCGGGAAAATCATAGACGAGATCATGACCGCCAATCCACGGCAGCTCAGCGATTATCGCGCCGGCAAGGACAAGCTGTTCGCCTTCTTCGTAGGCCAGGTGATGAAGGCAACCCAGGGTAAGGCGAATCCGCAGCAGGTGAACGAATTGCTCAAAAAGAAGCTTGGGGCTTATTCTTGAGCGGTGAGGAGTAAGGCGTGAGGTGCAAGAGCGCGAAGTATTTTTCTCTTTTCGTCTTTACCCCTCACTCCTAACCCCTCACCCCTCACTTCCTTATGCCTGAACACGACACACTGCGCCGTTTCATCTTCGAGAAACTCCCGGTCCAGGGACGCTATGTGCATCTGGACGCGAGTTGGCGCGCGGTACTTGAGCGCCAGGAATATCCAGCGCCGGTACGCACCTTGCTGGGCGAGGCCATGGCCGCCATGGCGCTGCTCTCGGCGACTCTCAAGTTCGACGGCGCCATCACCCTGCAGGTCCAGGGCAACGGTCCGCTGCACCTGTTGGTGGTGCAGTGCACCAGCCGTCTCAGTCTGCGCGGGCTGGCGCGCTGGCGCGGCGATCTGCCGGATTCAAGTTTGCAGAAACTACTGGGAGAG
The DNA here is from genome assembly GCA_027317045.1 of Gammaproteobacteria bacterium. Lineage (GTDB taxonomy): Bacteria > Pseudomonadota > Gammaproteobacteria > Natronospirales > REEB76 > REEB76. Next base: position 845 of record DAHVFI010000335.1, on the reverse strand, counting down.
GGCCGGCTGGCGCTCACCATCGAACCCTCGGGGAAGGGCGAACGTTACCAAGGCATCGTGCCGCTGGAAGGCGAGACTCTGGCGGCTTCCCTGGAAGGCTATTTTCAGCGCTCCGAACAGTTGCCCACGCGCCTGTGGCTGACGGCCGGGGATGACAGCGCCGCGGGCCTGCTGTTGCAGGTAATGCCGGAGCGGCAGCGCAACCCGGATGCCTGGCAGCATGTGACGGTGCTGGCGGATAGCGTTACCAGCAAGGAACTCAAGACACTTTCCGCGGAACACTTACTGCAGCGCCTCTATCATGAAGAGGATGTACGGCTGTTCGAGGCGACCCCGGTGGCGTTCCGCTGCCAATGCTCGCGTGCACGCATCGAGGCGACGCTGCGCAGCCTGGGCGCCGAGGAAATGCATAGCATCCTGCGCGAACAGGGGAAGGTGCACGTGGATTGCGAATTCTGCGGTCGCGGCTATGAGTTCGATGAGGTGGATGTGCAGACCTTGTTCGTCCCCGAGGCGCAATCCGCACACTCCGGCACCACGCACTGACCCACGCGTTTGCCCAGACATTTGTCATGCCGGCACAAGCCGGAATCCAGGTCTTGAGCGGCTTCGCCGCGTGATTGATGCGGGGTTTCGCCCCCGCTGACGAGCCCCTTTCTTTGTACGGACAAAGAAAGGGGCGAAAGAAAACCGCCCCGGTCGCGTGGTCGTCGAAGACGACGACGCCGGAATCGCGAGCGCGGACATCCTGTCACGCGCCCCTTCAGGCCAGCCTTGCTCGCGGCGGCGCATCGGCACGCTCCAGCGGGGTTTTGAGGAGCGCTGCCGAATGCCCGTGCTTACCC
>DAHVFI010000328.1 GCA_027317045.1 Gammaproteobacteria bacterium | reverse complement strand
GCGGCACGTGGATGCTTAGCACGTCCACCTGTGGCAGTAGCTCCACGAGCGGGATGCGGCCGGGACGCTTATCATCGGCATTGCGCGGACCCACAAGCACCTGCATGCCGAAAGCTTCCGCCACTTTGGCGACGGCCTTGCCGATGTCGCCGTAACCCAGGATGCCGAGCCTCTTGCCTGCCAGTTCACGGATGGGGTAATCCAGCAGGGTAAATTGTGGCGTGCGGCGCCAGGCGCCCTGCTGCAACAAGGTTTCGTATTCCTTGAGATGCTGGGTAAGATTCAAAATGAACGCAAACACCAGCTGCACCACGGACAGGGTCGAGTATGCCGGCACATTGCACACGGCAATGCCGCGGCCATGGGCGGCATCCAGGTCCACGTTGTTGGTACCGGTGGCAGCCACACAGATAAGCCGCACACGGGTAAATCGCGCCAAGAGCGGTGCATTGAGTTTTACCTTGTTGGTAAACACGACTTCGGCATCACCCACGCGCTCTGTCAACTGTTCCGCCGGCGTAGTGCCGAAGGTGTGCAATTCGGTCAACACCCGGCGCAGTGGCGCGAGGTCCACGTCGCCCCGGTAACTGACGGTATCCAGATCCAGAAATACACCGCGCATTGGTCTATTCTCCCGCGTCTTGATAGCTGAGGTAAACTGCCGGGTAACATGAAAATGTCAAGGGATAAACCCCGCTATGTACACGCCTGATTCTTTCAAGCTGGATGACCCGGCCTGTCTGCACCAGATCATGCGGCGTTATCCCTTCGCATTGCTGCTGACGGTGAATACCGGCGGCGTCGAAACCACGCATCTGCCGTTCATGGTGGATATGGAGCGTGGCTCGCGGGGTACGTTGCTGGCTCACATGGCACGTGTCAACCCCCACTGGCGGCTGTTTGACGGACGGCGCGAAGCGCTGGTGGTGTTTACCGGTCCGCATGCCTACATCTCGCCATCCTGGTACCAAAGCCCGGTGACGGTGCCCACCTGGAATTATGC
>DAHVFI010000321.1 GCA_027317045.1 Gammaproteobacteria bacterium | reverse complement strand
CAGGAATACAACGACCTTGCCATGGGTGCCCTCCGCCGGTTCCACCGCGGTCGCCAGCGGTGTGTGGTGCTTGAGTTGTTTGCGTGCCGTGTCACTGTGAAATTCCGGCACCACGGCATCCGCATCGATGCCGAAAGTCTTGTCCAGGAGCTTGCGGACCGTACGGTTCCGGTTCATGGCGTTCACGCTCTGCGCCACGATGGGAATACCGGCAAACTTGCCGAGTTTTTCCGGCGAGGAAAGCAGCTTGTCGCGGAAGCCTGCGCCTTTGCTTTTGAACTTGAGGGCCTTGGCGCGCAGCATCAAGTGCGGGAAATCCACGTTCCAGGGATGCGGCGGCACATAGGGGCACTTGGTCATGAAGCACAGATCGCAGAGGTAGCAGTGATCCGTCACCTCCCAATAGACTTGCTTGTCCACCGAGGCGAGCTCACCGCTGTCAGTGCCATCAATGGCATCGAAGAGCGTGGGAAATGAATTGCACAGGTTGAAGCAGCGCCGGCAGCCCTGGCAGATATCGAAGACGCGCTCCATCTCCGTAAGCAGCGAATCTCGGTTCCAGAAATCCGGGTTCTGCCAGTCGAGCGGATGCCTGTTGGGCGCTTTGAGACCGCCTTCACCGGACATGCGCAGCTCCCCCTTCCCGACGAACAGGATCAGTAAAAGCGCGGGGACGCCTAACGCGCACCCCGCTCAGGGACAACACACTATTTACCGAGGGTATCGAGCGCCTTGGTGAAGCGGTTGGCGTGGGAACGCTCCGCTTTGGCCAGGGTCTCGAACCAGTCGGCGATTTCGTTGAAGCCTTCCTCGCGGGCGGCCTTGGCCATGCCCGGGTACATGTCAGTGTACTCGTGGGTCTCGCCGGCAATGGCGGCCTTGAGGTTCTTGTCGGTGCTGCCAATGGGCAGGCCGGTGGCCGGATCGCCTACCGCTTCGAGATATTCCAGGTGGCCGTGGGCGTGGCCGGTCTCGCCTTCCGCGGTGGAGCGGAACACGGCGGACACGTCGTTAAAGCCTTCCACATCCGCCTTGGCGGCGAAATACAAATACCGGCGGTTGGCCTGGGACTCGCCCGCAAACGCGTATTTCAGGTTTTCCTCGGTTTTGCTGCCTTTCAATTGCTTGCTCATGATTTCCTCCGGGTAATATTGAGGGAAAGACCGGTCCCGCCAGGCTCAACCCGACAGGCTTAGACTAAGTCTAAAAGTAGCTTCAATTTAGCCCTGCCGCCGGGGGATGTCAACACGCCAAGTCATGTTTGACCCTATCAGTTGCGACGTGTAACTTGCCCGGCCTCACTCAGGAATACGCCGTGGTCAAACCTGCCAAATCAGCTACCCCGGACTTTGAAGCCGCCCTCAAAGAACTGGAGAAAATCGTCGCCACTCTGGAAAAGGGCGACCTCAGCCTGGACACCGCCCTGAAACATTTCGAGCGCGGTATCACGCTCACGCGTTTATGCCAAAGCGCGCTGAAACAGGCGGAACTCAGGGTGGAGATGCTGATTGAGAAGGATGGCCAACAGAAGCTGACCGCCCTGGATACCGAGGACGAATAATTCATGTCCTTCCGGGAACGAGTGCCGGAGTATTCAAGGCGCATTGAAAAAGTTCTGGACCGGTGGCTGCCAGCCGCGGACAAGCCGCCGCCGCGGCTGCATGCGGCCATGCGCTACGCGGTGCTGGGCGGCGGCAAACGTCTGCGGCCGCTGCTGATCTACGCCGCCGGCGAGACCCTGGGCGTGCCCGCCGAACGGCTGGACGGCCCGGCAGCGGCTGTGGAAATGATCCATACCTATTCCCTGATTCATGACGACCTGCCGGCCATGGATAACGACGACCTGCGACGCGGCCGGCCTACCTGTCACAAGGCCTTCGACGTGGCCACTGCCATTCTCGCCGGCGATGCCCTGCAGGTGCTGGCGTTCCTGATCTTGGCCGAGGACCCGAGCATGACGGTATTGCCGGCGGCGCGCGTTGAGATGATCCGCAGCGTGGCGGTGGCCAGTGGTTCCACCGGCATGGCCGGCGGGCAGGCCATGGATCTGGCGGCCGCCGGCAAGAGCTTGGGTCTCGCAGAGCTGGAACTCATGCATATCCACAAGACCGGCGCCCTTATCCGCGCCAGCGTGTTGCTGGCGGCCCAGGGCCTGCCCGGACTGGCGGTTGAGAAACGCACCGCCCTGGACCGTTACGCCAAATGCGCCGGTCTCGCCTTCCAGATCCGCGATGACATCCTGGACGTGGAAGGCGAGACCACGGCCCTGGGCAAGCAGAGCGGCGCTGACGCCGCGCTTAACAAGCCTACCTATCCGAGCGTACTCGGTCTGGAAGAATCCCACCGGCGCGCACGCGATCTCCACCACGCTGCGGTCGATGCACTCGTGCCTTTCGGCGAGGCGGCCGAACCGCTGGCCTGGCTCTCGGAATATATTGTCACGCGCAGTAATTGAGTTGAAGGCCTGGGCATAAAGCTCGGATAATGGGGCTACCACGCAACAGGCCGCCATGACCGACCTTTCCGCTTTCCCCCTGTTGGCGCGCATCAATTCGCCTGAAGACCTGCGCGCACTCCCGGAAGCCGACCTGAAAAAGGTGGCGGATGAGTTGCGCGCGTTTTTGATTGAGACCGTCAGCAACGTGGGTGGACATTTCGCCGCCGGTCTCGGTGTGGTGGAACTCACGCTGGCGCTGCACTATGTGTTCAACACACCCTATGACCGGCTGGTATGGGATGTGGGTCATCAGGCCTACCCACATAAAGTGCTGACCGGGCGCCGGGATCGCCTCGATACTATCCGCAAATGGAAAGGTCTGGCGCCGTTTCCAAAACGCGCCGAAAGCGAATATGACACCTTCGGTGTGGGCCATTCCAGCACCAGCATCAGCGCGGCTCTCGGCATGGCGCTGGCAGCCAAACACAAAGGTGAAGATCGTCACGTGGTGGCGCTCGTCGGTGATGGTGCCATGACTGCGGGCATGGCCTTCGAGGCACTGAATCATGCCGGCAGCCTGGATGCCAATCTGCTGGTGGTGCTCAACGACAATGACATGTCCATCTCCGGCAACGTGGGCGCACTCTCGAATTATTTCGCGAAAGTACTTTCCGGCCGCGTGTATTCGCACATCCGCGAGGGCGGTAAAAAGGCCCTGTCCATCATGCCGCCGGTACGCGAACTGGCGCGGCGTTCCGAGGAATTCATGAAGGGCATGGTGGCTCCCGGTACGCTGTTCGAGGAACTGGGATTCAATTACATCGGTCCAGTGGACGGCCATGACCTGGCGACGCTGGTGAAAACCCTGCGCAACATGCGCGCCCTCAAAGGGCCGCAGTTTCTGCACGTGGTTACCCGCAAGGGCAAGGGTTACGAGCCAGCGGAACAGGATCCCATCAAATGGCATGGCCCGTCGGCATTCAACGTGGCCACCGGCGAGATTCCACAGAAAGCCGCCGTCAGTCCCAATTACTCGGAGGTCTTCGGTCAGTGGCTGTGCGACATGGCGGAACGGGAAACACGGCTGGTGGCCATCACTCCCGCCATGCGGGAAGGCTCCGGTCTGGTTGACTTCGCGCAACGCTTTCCGGATCGCTATTTCGATGTGGGTATCGCCGAGCAACATGCGGTGACCCTGGCTGCGGGCCTCGCCTGCGACGGCCTGAAACCCGTGGTGGCCATCTATTCCACCTTCCTGCAGCGCGCTTACGATCAGTTGGTGCATGACGTGGCGCTGCAGAATCTGCCGGTATTGTTCGCCATCGACCGCGCCGGCCTGGTGGGACCCGATGGTCCCACGCACGTGGGTAGTTACGATTTCACCTACATGCGCTGCCTGCCGAACCTGGTGCTCATGGCTCCGGCGGACGAGAACGAATGCCGGCAGATGCTGTATACGGGTATGC
>DAHVFI010000284.1 GCA_027317045.1 Gammaproteobacteria bacterium | reverse complement strand
GTCAGGATGCCGTCCTCCATGGTGATTTCGATGTCCTTGGGATCCACGCCCGGGACATCCGCGTGGATCACGAAGCGCTTGGCTTCTTCCTTGATATCCACGGCCGGCACCCAGTCGCTGGCGGTGAGGCCGGACTCGATGTCCTGCCCGGCCAGGTTGTGATCGAAGAGCCGGTTGATTTCATTGTGGAGCTGGCTCGCCAGGCCCCAGGGTTGGTAACGGATCATGTTCATGTTGTGGTCCTCCAGAGTCGGAATATATTTCAGTGTCACTGAGGTGAGGTCGCTTGCGCATTTCTCAAGAGGCGGCGCGCGCCTGCTTGCGGAATTCCGCCTGAAAGAACGCCGCGGCTTCCCTTGTCCGTTTATTTGTGATTTACTCGCGCCATCCTAGATATTGTGTTGCCCTGGGGTGAAAGTTCGACCTGGAATCCAGCTCGAACGCAGTTTAGTTGTGTCATATAACCTATTGATTTATAACATTAAACATATTTGACAAATCCGGGATCAGGGTCTAGTCTTTAAGCGGGTGTTGCCGGGTACCCGCCGCACAAGATGTTGTGGTGCGTCGTCCCCAGCTTTCCCACATGTTATGCAGAAGATTTGCGCCGGCCGGGGATTGCGCCCCGGCAGGTTCCGGACCGCTTTCCGAATAAAAACCAATAGAAATACGCAGGAATGGACTTATATGAATACTGTGCTTAAACCCGCCGCCGCCAACGTCACCGATATCCCCGTGCAGGAAGCCTCGGCCGATATCTGGGACAAGAAATACCGCCTCAAGGCCAAGGACGGTACCATTCTGGACGCGACGGTGGACGACACCTGGAAGCGCGTGGCCCGGGCCCTGGCGGACGTGGAAACCCCCGAGCAGCGCGAGCCCTGGTACGAGAAATTCCTGTGGGCGCTGCGCCACGGCGCGATCCCCGCCGGCCGCATCACCTCCAACGCCGGCGCCCTGGAGCACAAGCCCGCCACCTCCACCATCAACTGCACCGTGTCCGGCACCATCCGCGACTCCATGGACGACATTCTCAACAAAGTCCATGAGGCGGGGCTGACTCTAAAGGCGGGGTGCGTGGCGCCCGGCACCTGGGTACGCACCGAGCACGGACTGGTCAAAGTCGAGCAGGCGGTGACTGAAAGTCATCGGGAAATCCTGAGCTATGACCGAGACAACAACTGTTTCGAAATGCGGCCGATCCTCAAGCATCTGACCGTGCAGGTACCGCGTTCGGACAATATCGAGATCGTCGCCAACGGCGTGTCCCTAAAAACCTCGGTGAAACATCCGGTGCTGGTGTATCGGGGTGGTGTGTTGATTTATGTGCGTGCGGATCAGGTGCGCCGCGAGGATGCGCTGGTACAGCACAGTTTTTCCTGGCGGGCGGATCCTGACACAGCGCTGTCTGCCTGGTTTGCCGGAGCGCATCTGGGAGACGGCAGTGCTTACGAGAAACGCATGGATTACAAACCGACGCGGGCCGCCTGGGCGCAGCGCGCGCACGCCTTGGGACAGCGGCTGGTGTTCAAGATTCGCGCCGCAGAACGGCAAGTGGTGGAACGCTATGCGGAATTTTTCCGCGGTTTTTGCGGTGCCGAGGCCAAAGTCGTAGCCACCGCCACGCCCAATGGCACACTGGTGTGGGATTACTGCGTAGCCAGTTTTTCCGCCAGCGAAGCGGCAAAATTGATCGATCATCAGACCGGCGCTAAGACCAGCCATCTGCGCGTCCCGCGATGGATCGCGGCGCAACCGGAAAAATATTTCCTGCCGTTCCTGGCCGGTCTGCTCGACACCGACGGCACCGTCAGCCGCGAGCACGGCAGCGCCATACTCGCCACCCAGAATCCCGTTTTCGCCCGGGAAATCAAGGCACTCCTGGGTTTATTCGGCATACACGGTGCATTGACGGTGCGCAAGCCGCGCAGCCATGCGCTGAACGGCCACGAAGTGTATGACAGCGGCGGCGTGATGCTCAAGATTTCCGATTCCCAATTCCTGCTCAAGGTGGCGGAGTTCATGGCGGATAGCGGCAAACGCACGCGCATTGCCGGGTTTGCGAGCCAATCCGGCCAGTACGATCATTACCGCTTGCCGACTTCACTACGTGAGGCACTGGCCGCGCAATGCGCTGCGCTCACGCACACGGAACGGCAGACGCTTGGCTTCTATCACAGCTATCACCTGAAGGATGTGGTGAGCCGCATCTGGCTGGACCGCTGGGAAGCGCGCTTCCCGCAACTCAAGCCGCTCATTTCGCTGGCGCGCCGCTTGCGGCCGGTGGACGCTGTCCGCCGGGGCCAGCCACTGCCCGAGACCTTCTATGATTTCCACGTGGAGGGCCACAACAACTATCTGGCCGGCAACGGCGGTATGGTGGTCATTCACAATTGCGGCATCGGCTATGAATTTTCCACGCTGCGTCCGCGCGGCGCCTACGTGGCCGGCGCCGGCGCCTACACCTCCGGCCCCATGTCGTTCATGGATATCTACGACAAGATGTGTTTCACGGTGTCATCGGCCGGCGGACGCCGCGGCGCGCAGATGGGCACCTTCGACGTGGGCCACCCGGACGTACTGGATTTCATCCGCGCCAAGCGCGAAGACGGCCGCCTGCGGCAGTTCAACCTGTCGCTGCTGGTGACCCGGGATTTCATGGAAGCGGTCAAGGCCGACGGCGACTGGCAATTGGCTTTTCCCCTCGACCGGAAGGAAGTCGAAGCCGACGGCGTGGACCTCAAGGACGCGTCCAAGGTGGTGTGGCGCGAGTGGCCCGCCACCGAGGGCTACCTCACCAACGCCGCCGGCCTGGTGGCCTGCAAGATCTACAAGAGCCTGCCGGCACGGCGCGTGTGGGACATGATCATGACTTCGACGTATGACTTTGCCGAGCCCGGTTTCGTGCTCATCGACAAGGTCAACGAGATGAACAACAACTGGTGGTGCGAGAACATCCGCGCTACCAACCCCTGCGTGACGGCGGACACACGCCTGCATACGCAGTACGGTCTGGTGAGGATTGGTGATCTTTACGCGGCCGGTCTGCCGCTGGAAACCACTGTGGACAAGCGGGCGCTCGACAAGTCTGAACCGGGAACCGAGGTGCGGCCCGCCAAACCGGCGTTCGTAACCGCCCGGGAAGCCGACGTGTACCGCGTTGTCACCAAGGATGGCTACGAAATCCAGGCTACCGAATGGCACGATTTTTACACCCAGCGCGGCAAGCTCAAGCTTAAAGACCTCGTACCTGGCGACGAACTGTTGGTACAGTCCGGCAAGGGCCAGTTCGGGCGTGAAGGTTCGAAAGAGCTTGGACTATTACTCGGGCTCATTACCGGTGACGGCCATTTCACTAACCGCGGCAAGGGTCAACAGGCGGCCGTGATAAACCTCTGGGGCCTGGACCGCCGCTATGCAGATGCTGTCGTTAATTACATCAATGCGTTGATTTCCGGCATCTCGGAAGGGTCACGGGAATATCACGTTACCCCAGTAGCAATACCTGAACGGAACTTGATAATGATCCGTTCCGTGCTGCTGGCGCGTGTGCTTCAGCATTACGGATTCACCGCCGCCTCAAAATTGAGAGTGCCGGAAGTAGTCTGGCGCGGCACGCAGGAATGTGTCAAAGCGTATTTGCGCTCCCTGTTCCAATGTGACGGCACCGTGCAACGTGATGATAAGAATGCATATTGCACAATCCGGCTGGCATCCAGTTATCCAGATCTACTCAAGGATGTGCAGATGCTGTTGGCAAACTTCGGCATCTTTTGCCGCATCCTCAAGCGCCGCAAGGCAAGCAAGCGACTGTTGCCTGATGGCCATGGTGGTCGCCGCCTTTATGCATGCAAGGCGGATTATGAATTACTGATTGGTTCCGAATCGCGTGACCGGTTTATGGAAGCAATCGGATTTTTGACGGATGAAAAGAATCAAAAATATGCCGGGTGGCGCGCGCAACGCAGCAAATTACAGAGTAATTCGTTCAAGAGTGAAATTGCTTCAATCGAATATGCAGGCCGAGAAGCGGTGTTCGATACAACGCAACCGGACAGGAATAATTTGATATTCAACGGCATCGTGACTGGGAATTGTGGCGAGCAACCCTTGCCGCCCTACGGCTCATGTCTGCTGGGTTCGGTGAACCTCACCCAGTTCGTGCGCGAGCCGTTCACGGAACACGCGCACTTCGACTGGGACGAATACCGCGAAGTGGTGAAGGTGTTCACGCGCATGCTCGACAACGTGGTGGAGGTCAACGGCCTGCCGCTGGCAGAGCAGCGCCAGGAAATCCTGCGCAAGCGCCGCCACGGCATGGGTTTCCTGGGCCTGGGGTCCAGCATCACGCTGCTGGGGATGCGCTACGGCTCGCCGGAATCCCTGAAGTTCACCGAGGAGGTGTCGCGGGAGATGGCCATCGCCGGCTGGCAGGAAGCCCTGGAACTGGCGAAGGAAAAAGGCCCGGCGCCCATCATGCTGGAGCAATTTGAAGTCAGCGCCGAGATGCTACGCAAGCGCCCGGAGATGAAACGCGACGGCTGGAAAGTCGGCGACACCATCCAGGGCAAGGACCTGCATGCCAGCTACAGCCGCTATATGCAGCGGGTGGCGGAGGTGGCGCCGCAACTGGTGGAGGCGCTCACGGAAACCGGCGCGCGCTTCACCCACCACACCTCCATCGCGCCCACCGGCACCATCTCGCTGTCGCTGGCCAACAATGCCAGCAACGGCATCGAGCCGTCCTTCGCGCACCACTATTTCCGCAACGTGATCCGCGAGCGCAAAAAGAGCAAGGAGAAGGTGGACGTGTTTTCCTACGAACTCCTGGCCTACCGGCATCGGGTGAACCCCAAGGCCATGCCGGGCTCGGAAAAGCCCGAGGAAAAACTGCCGGCGTATTTCACCACCGCCGAGACCATCACCCCCAAGGAGCACGTGGACATCCAGGCGGCCGCGCAGAAATGGATAGATTCCTCCATCTCCAAGACCGCCAACGTGCCCACGGATTATCCCTACGAGGACTTCAAGGACATCTATCGGTACGCCTACGACAGCGGCCTCAAGGGCTGCACCACCTTCCGCTTCAACCCGCAGGCCTTCCAGGGAGTGCTGGTGAAGGAGCAGGACCTGAAGAACACCGTCTATAAGTTCACGCTGGAAGACGGCACGGTGGTAGAGGCACGCGGCGACGAAGAGATCGAATACGACGGCGAGATCCACACTGCGGCAAATTTATTCGATGCCCTGAAGGAAGGGTACTATGGAAAATGGTAACGATGTCTGAAACAGGGAGTTGGAAATTAAAGGGAATAGACATAGAGCAAAACAGTTGCGACAGCAAGGAAAGTTGTTAAGAGAAATTGCTAGCAACTTGGACATTTCGGTAGCGACGGCTTCTGTGTATTGCCAGGGTGTATTACCCAAGGGAAAAATCGCAGAAAGCCAGGAACGGCGGCGGCAAAAAGAACTCGTTGCCAAGTTGTATCAAAGTGGTATGCCGATACCTGTAATTGCAAAAACAATCGGTATCCCACCAACAACTTTGTTTGACTGGAGGCGCGAACTTGGATTGAAACGTAACTCCCGGCAGGCATATGTGACCGAGGAGTTGCGTAAGAAAATCAGAGCAAAGCTCTCGCAGGATCAGGAAGGTAAACTCGCGAGTGCTGCGCAGAGGTTGTATATAGA
>DAHVFI010000269.1 GCA_027317045.1 Gammaproteobacteria bacterium | reverse complement strand
ACATAGACATGGCCGCTGCGCGCCCGCATGAGCATCTCCTGCCCCGGTAAATCCGGGATCAGTTGTGCCGGCAGTTCGGAACTGGTGGCGATGATATGCCCATCCTCACCGCTCAGCAGGGTAAGTTCGGCGGCACCGCTTTGTTGCCGCAGCATGTTCATCTCCACCGCCACATCGCGGGGTGCGGTGACCGCCAGTGTATTGCCTATCGTCTGGGTACGTGTCAGCAGTTCCCGGACGCGCAATTGCAGGGCGGTGCGCGACAACTCGATGGCATCACCCAGGGCTCGTTCGACGCGCACGTCAAACCAGGAATCAATGCCACGGCTGATGAATTGCACGGAAAAATAATACACCAGCACCACCGGCACGATGGCCAGCGCCACGAACATGACAACCAGCCGCGTGGTCAGCCGTGAGCCGATGACGTTGCGCCGGTATTGCAGAACCAGCCGCACCAGGTTGAAGCCGATGATGATCAGCAGTATTCCCACGGCGATGGCGTTTAGCAGCAGCAAGCCGCCGTGGAGACGATCGAAATCCATTGAATTCTGCGTGCTCTTGCTCAACAGAATAAGCGATACCAGCATGACGATCATGCCGGCGGCAATCACCGATGGCATCAGGTAACGTTTCATGAAGCGAGCACCCAAGCGTACCAGTCACTGGACAGATCCCAACCCTTGAACCATGAAGCAATGAGCTTCAGCGGACCGGGGAAATCCGTGATATCGAGCACCGCGCGCATGCGGATCATGTAGCGGGCGCGCGGTTCCAGCAGACTCGCGTCAATTACCGGCAGGTCGTTCACCTGGCCGAGGTTGGTAATGGCATCCTGGTAACTGACGAAGCTCTGCTGTTCACCGCTGTTCAGATTCTTAATGATGAAACGGCGGGTGAGCGGATGATAACTGATCTGAAAGCGCTCGGTGAGCGTCGCCACTGTCTTGTTCCAGATGAAGCTGCGGTGTTTGATCACTTCAATCTGCCACTCCACCGTCAGCGGCACACCGTTTTCGAGTGCGTTAAGTGCATCCTGGCTCATGCCCAGATCCACGTCGGCACTCAGATAATAAACGCCGTTCAACAGTTCCGTATAGGCGGTACGAATTACGAAACCGCCATGGCTATCATCCGCACCCGCCGTTGACGCCAGACAGCCCAGAACCAGAATGCAGACCAGCGCTGTCGTCGCGGTGCGGCGCAGAGCCAGGGTGAAACCGGGTGTGTGCCTCATGCGCCAAAAGTTCCCTCAGGTTTTTTCCATGCAAGCATAATAGAATCCGTCCATGCCGTTTTGACCCGTGAGTATTTGCCGGCCGGGAAGCTTGCTTACGCCCCACCGGGCATTAAATCCCAGCGGTTTCGCATCTGCGTGCGCCTCCAGGAACGCCCGCGCCTGCTCGGCATTTTCCTCGCAGAATACCGAGCAGGTGGCGTATAGCAGCTTACCGCCGCTGGCCAGCAACGGCCAGAGTGCCGCGAGCAGACGCGCCTGCAGCACCACCGCGGCGCTGACGTCTTGAGGTCGGCGGTGCACCTTGATATCGGGATGACGGCGGATCACGCCGCTGGCGCTGCAGGGAGCATCCAGCAGGATGCGCTGGAAGGGTTGGCGGTCCCACCAGTCCCCCGGATGAACGGCATCAGCCGTCAAGACCTTCGCCGACAAGCCCAGACGTCGCAGATTCTCATGGATTTTGCCGACCCGTGCTGCGTCATTGTCGAGAGCCACTACCTCGCCCGCATCAGGATAACGCTCCAGCAAATGACAGGTTTTGCCGCCGGGAGCGGCGCAGGCGTCCAGGACGCGCATGCCCGGCTGCACATCCAGCAGTGCCGCGGCCAGCTGCGCGGCCTCGTCCTGCACTGAAAATTTCCCGGCGGCAAAACCAGGCAGCGTTTCTACATTCAGCGGTGCGGCCAGTACCAGCCCGCCCGCGGAAAATTCACAGGGTTGCGCCGTAATGCCGTTGGCGGCAAACTCCTCCAGCAACGCGGCGCGCGTAACCAAACGGCGATTGGCGCGCAATGTCAGTGGCGGTCGCTGGTTATCGGATGCAAGTATTGCCTGCCAATCCTGCGGCCAGGACGCTTGCAGGCGATCGATAAACCACTTTGGATGCGCGTAAAGCGCTTCGGGATTTTTGGACAGCTCGGATTGGAATCCCGCCTGTTCACGCTGAAAGCGACGCAACACGGCATTCACCAGTTTTACCGCCCAGTCCTTGTGCAGGTAGCGGCAGGCTTCGGCGGTTTCCTTGAGAGCCGCATGTGCCGGTATGCGCATTTCCGTGAACTGATAAAGCCCCAGCAGCAGCAACGCGTGTATATCGAGATCACGAATCTTGAGCGGTTGCTGCAACAACCGTGCAAGCCAAAATTCCAGCCGTGGACGGAAACGCAAGCCGCCATAACAAAGTTCCTGCAGCAGCGCGGCATCGCGTCCCTCGAGCGTGGCTGGCTTTAGCTGACGCACCGCGCTGTTCAGATAGAAGCCGTCACGCAGCACGGCTACCAGCACGGTCGCCGCAATCGCACGCACCGATATCCCCGCCATCAGACGAAACGTTCGCCCATGAGTGCACGGCCACGGGCGAAATCAACCGCCGGCATGCGGCGCCGGCCTGCGGCTTGCAGTTGCTTGATACGCAACACAGCTTTTCCCGTGGCCACGTCAATGCCTTCGGGTCCAGCATTGATCACCGTCCCCGGTGTATCGGGTGCTGCCGTGGAAATTGCCTGCGCACCCCAGATACGCAGCCACTCTCCACGCCAATGGGTATACGCCACCGGCCATGGATTATAGGCGCGCACCCCGCGTGCGATCTCCGTAGCCGGTGACATCCAATCCACACGTGCTTCTGCACGCGTGAGCTTGGCTGCATAGGTCGCTGCGGATTCATTTTGCGGCACGCGCGTGACCTCCGGCAGCGCCGCCAGCAGTTCAACCATGGCCGCCGCACCCAGCGTTGCCAACCGCTCATGCAGGTTTTGGGCGGTATCGTCATCGCGAATGGCGGTTCTGCGCACGTCCAGCATGTCACCGGTATCCAGCCCCTGGTCCATCTGCATGAGGGTAATGCCGGTTTCCGTGTCGCCAGCCAGGATGGCACGTTGTATGGGGGCCGCCCCGCGCCAGCGCGGCAGCAGTGAGGCATGAATGTTGATACAACCATAGCGCGGAACTGCGAGCACCGCAGCAGGTAACAACCGTCCATAGGCCGCCACCACCATGACATCGGCTGCAGATGTTTCCAGTTGCAGACGGGCGGCGGCAGACTTGAATGTTGCGGGCTGCTGTATAGGAAGAGAATGCTCCAACGCGTGACGCTTGACGGGCGAGGCCATGAGTTTGCGGCCGCGGCCCGCAGGCCGGTCCGGTTGGGTCCATACGCCGACGATCTCATGGTGCGTTTTGATCAATGCGTCCAGAGCCGGCACGGCAAATTCCGGTGTACCTGCAAAAGCGACGCGCAACGGCCTGGTCATATGCGGCCTGCAGGCGATGGGAATTTCACTGGAAAGAAGGCGCTCAGATTGCCGGTGCGGTGTCGCGCACGCCCTCGCGTTCATCGCGTTGTTCTTTTTCCAGTTTCCTGCGGATGCGTTGGCGTTTGAGTTCCGAGAGGTAATCCACGAACAGCTTGCCGTCCAGATGATCGATCTCGTGCTGGATGCACACCGCCAGCAGGCCGTCGGCGTCGAATTCCAGCGACCGGCCATCGCGGTCTTGGGCGCGTACCCGGACGCGTTCGGCGCGCTCCACTTCCTCGAACACCCCCGGCACCGACAAACAGCCTTCCTGCATCTTCTCCTTGCCATCGCGGCTGAGGATTTCCGGATTGATGAAAACCTGTGGTGCATCGCCGTGCTCGGAGACATCCACCACAATTACCCGCTGATCCACGCCTACCTGGGTGGCGGCCAGACCGATGCCCGGCGCCGCATACATGGTTTCCAGCATGTCGGTCACCAGCCGGCGGATCCCCGCGGTCACGGCCGCGACCGGTTTGGCGCGAAGGCGCAAGCGGGGATCGGGGTAATGCAGGATGGTGAGCAAGGCCATGGTGCTATCCGGATGGGGTGGGTAACCCCCATTTTTCAAGGGGGGGCGTTTTATTC
>DAHVFI010000267.1 GCA_027317045.1 Gammaproteobacteria bacterium | reverse complement strand
CGACGACCTGGACGAGCTCTATACCCTGGGGCAACAGGTGCAGAACGTGCTGCAAGGGGTGAAAGGCGCCGTGGATGTGAATCTGGAACAGCAAATCCGCGTGCCGCAGGTCAGCATCCATGTGGACCGCACGCGGGCCTCGCGCTATGGCGTGCAGGTAGGCGAGGTGCTCAAGGATGTCAAGATGTACCTCAACGGCGAGACGCTCTCCAAGGTGCTGGAAGGGCAGAAAACCTTCGATCTCTACGTGCGCTTGGATAAGGCTGGCCGCAACAGCGTGTCGGCCATGCGCAATCTGCTGATCGATGCGCCCGCCCTGGGCCGGGGCGGAAAGATTCCCCTGCGAGAAGTGGCGGATGTCTCGGTGCAGGACGAGCCCTACGTCATCAATCGG
This sequence comes from Gammaproteobacteria bacterium, assembly GCA_027317045.1. Taxonomy (GTDB): domain Bacteria; phylum Pseudomonadota; class Gammaproteobacteria; order Natronospirales; family REEB76; genus REEB76. Next base: position 3,017 of record DAHVFI010000267.1, on the reverse strand, counting down.
GAAAACGCCAAGCGGCGCATTGTGGTGAGCTTCAACGTCCAGGGCCTGGCTCTGGGCAGCGTCATCGGAGAAACCCAGGCAAAGATCGCCAAGCAGGTCAAGCTGCCGCCCGGGTACTTCGTCGAATACGGCGGCCAGTTCCAGAGCCAGCAGGCGGCGAACCGTGTGCTCGCGGGCTTCGGGCTGATCGCCTTGTTCGCCGTGCTCATGCTGCTCTACAAGGTATTCGGCAACTTCCGCGAGTCCCTGCTGGTGCTGCTGAATCTGCCGCTCGCCCTCATCGGCGGGGTAGTCAGTCTGTTTCTGGCCGGTGCCGATATGAGCACCGCGGCGGTGATCGGCTTTCTGACATTGTTTGGTATCGCGGCACGCAACGGCATCATTCTTGTGACCCATTACAACCAGTTGCGTCGGGAGGGCAGACCACTGAACGAGGTGGTTGTACAGGGTACCCTGGACCGCCTAGTGCCGGTACTCATGACCGCCGCCACGGCTGCATTGGGGCTGATTCCGCTCTTGTGGGGTTCGCCGGTGGGCAAGGAACTGGAGCGACCGCTCGCCCAGGTGGTACTGGGCGGACTGGTGACGTCCACCTTCCTCAACATGGTGGTGATTCCCACGCTGTATAACCGCATTGAGCGCTGGCGCGAGTCGCGCGCCGTGCGGCCGCTGTTTCCTAAGCCGCCGCAAGGCCGGTAACGGCGTTTTTGGGCCTGCGATTGCACCATGCGGTTTGCCGAGGGTTACTCAGCCTTTTTATGAATGTGTGTGCCGGAATCATCGGCACCTCGCATAGTGGCATTGCCGTTAATGAGATAATGGCATTTTTGACTCGGCAGACAGAAAACCGTGAGCGTGTGGGGTGCACTTATCGGCGCGCTGTTGGGTTGGGCGGTCGGCCGGTCTTGGGGCGCGTTGCTGGGGGCGTTGCTGGGTTATAGCCTGGCTGCCAGCCGTGTACGTGTGAATTGGGCGCATGTGAACCCGGGACATGCGCAGGCAGCGTTCTTCAACGCCACTTTTTCGGTGATGGGCTGCATCGCCAAGGCCGACGGCCGGATCTCGGAAGACGAGATCCGTGCCGCCCGCGCCGTGATGGCGCAGATGAATCTGAGCGCGGCACAGCAGCTCGCCGCCATTGAACTGTTCAACCAGGGCAAACAGCCGGATTTTCAGCTGGACGCGGTGCTCATCCACTTTCGAAATGAATGCGGCGGTTATCCGGCGCTGCTGCGCATGTTTCTGCAGATACAGCTGGCGGCCGCGCTGGCCGACGGCGTGCTGCATCCGGCGGAGCAGGCGATGTTTACGCGCATCTGCACGCTCTTGGGCATTGCGCCCGTAGAGTTGCATCGCTATGAGGAATTTATCCGCGCCCAACAAACTTTTGGCGGCGGGCGCGGCCCCTCGCGGCCCCAACCTGACAGGCTGGCGGCGGCCTATCAGACCCTGGGCATGAAGTCTGGGAGCAGCGACGAGGAAATCAAGCGCGCTTACCGGCAGCTCATGAAAGACAACCATCCTGACCGGTTGGTGGCGCGCGGTCTGCCGGAGGAGATGCTGAAACTCGCCCAGGAAAAAACCCAGCAGATCAACGTCGCCTACGAGGCCATCAAAACCGCCCGGGGCATCAAGTAGGCGCTATCGGCCGATAGCTGCGGTTTCACCGTATCCATTCGTGCCGGCGTGGTTCGTGCCGCTTTTTTATTATGCTTTGCCACTCGCAGCGATAACGAATGGATATGATGAGCCATGAATTAAAATTCCACTTTGGATACGCTCGCAGGAACAGCGCTTAGCCGGAGATATTGCGATCATGCTGGATAACGCGTTCCCGGACGTCGGCAAGTCTGTGCAAAAACAACCGCACTTCGTTCCGGAATCCCGCTTTGGCTTCTGGTTTCTGGGCACGCGTACCTGGGAGCAGCATGTCATCCAGATCACCCTCGATGATTTGGGGCCTCTGATCAGCGCACCGCGGAAAGCGTATGCGGTGGTGCTGGATGCGGGTTGTGGCCAGGGTGGGGCATTGCATCTGTTGCACTCCAGATTTCGGCCGCAACGGCTGATTGGCCTGGATGCGGAGGATAAGGCACTGATGCGCGCCCGCAAGCAAGCCGCAAACCGGGGCCTCGATGTGGAATTATTGAAAGGCGATTGTGCCGCCATCGCCTTGCCGGACCAAAGTATTGATTTGCTGTTTTGCCATCAGACCTTCCATCATCTGGTGCGCCAGGAAAAGGCGCTGGCGGAATTTTACCGGGTACTCAAACCTGGCGGCGTTCTGTTGTTCGCTGAATCCACGCGCGCCTATATCTGTACCTGGGTTATCCGTTTTCTGTTCCGGCATCCCATGGAGGTGCAGCGCAGCGCCGATGAATACCTGGCGATGATCCGCGGCGCGGGTTTTGTTTTTGAACCGCGGAATGTGTTGCTGCCCTACCGTTGGTGGAGCCGAACCACCTTGGCGGGGGTGCTGGAACTATGCCGCTTGCGGCGCGTGCCGCCGCCGGGTCAGCGTGAGGAGACGCTGGTGTATATGGCCGCTGTCAAGCCGGACTAGAAGTTTGCCAAGCCTGCATTCGTGGAGCCGCACAGACTCAGTCGTAGAGCGAATAGGCACCCATCATCGCCACTAGGATCACCAGCAATCCCAGGATCAGATTGATGAGCATGACGATGCGGATCTGGTTCATGGCCTTGCCGGCCGCGACCTCGTCGTTGATTTCCACACTGTGCCGTAAACGCCGGTAGCCCGCAAAGAACACATGTGCGAACAGCAGCATCATCAGGATGCCGAGCGCCAGCATCAGGTTTACGAAGGGCGGTAACTGTTTGAAACCACCGAAGGCGCTGAACAGCATGTAGAAACCCGTTGCCAGCAGCACCAGAATGGCAATCCACACCCACGGGAAGAAACGCCCGAACACCGCGGCCCACAAGTGCGCGCGCGCCATGGCAGTGTGGCCTGCGAGCGCCGGCCGCAACGCCACGTAAGCGAAGAACATGCCGCCCAC
>DAHVFI010000262.1 GCA_027317045.1 Gammaproteobacteria bacterium | reverse complement strand
CGGTCAACAGAGGACCGTGCCAGTGCATGAATCCGTGCAGCCCGCCGTGGGCGCGGATGACTTCGGTACCGGGACGCAACATCAGATGAAAGGTGTTGCCGAGAATGATCTGGGCGCCCACCTCGCGCAGTTCCTCCGGCGTCATGGCTTTGACCGTGCCGTAGGTGCCCACCGGCATGAAGGCCGGCGTGTCCACAACGCCGCGCTCAAAAATCAGCCGGCCGCGCCGTGCCGCACCCTCCGTGTGCATCAGTTCGAATTTCATGCGTGGAGTTTACCGGATTCGATAATCGAAAAATTTATTGAGGGGTTTCGTTCCAGCCGACCATTCCGGTCGGGCGCTCGTCGCGGAATCCGGCCGAGAGACCTTTCCCGCTCGGCACCCTGCTTCGCGGAAAAGCCCAGGGCACACATGCCTGTGCGCCCGCTCGAAGCAGTGCTGCTCGCCCATCGCTTCGCGGCCGGAGCGCCGCCATCCCTGGCGGCGCTCCTACGGGCTGGCCCGGCTCACTCCAGTGCTCGGCACCGTCCAGGGGGAATTGAAGACAAAAAACCAGGACGCCCGTATCCCCGCGTCCATTTTCTTGCAACATCCCGTGGGTTTCCGCCAAGCTTCGCAGCCTGGCGAAGCAAAGGCCCGCCCCGCAGGGGCGGGGCGAAGTCAGGACACGAGCCGGCGCGGCGGTGCAGGACGCACCGCCTGCGCCGCCCTGAGTCAGGCGAGAAGCGAGGGCATGCGCTCGAAATCGAATGGTCCACCAAACGATTTCGAGCAGGCGCGGAACCCCCGGGGTGACTTCCTTTGGCTACTGTCCTCGTGCGCACAAGGAAAGTAGCTCGTCGTGCGGGGGTGAAACCCCGCGTTCGAATTACGCGGCCGAAGGCCGCACAAACATTCATTTCCTAGCGACCCCGCGCTGCGTGCGCAGGTGTTATGAACATGGCATCCCCATAACTGAAGAACCGATAGCGCCGTTCCACCGCGTGACGGTAGGCGGCCAGCACGTTTCCCCGGCCGGCAAAAGCCGCTACCAGCATCAGCAGGGTGGACTCCGGCAGGTGGAAATTGGTGATCAGGGCGTCCACCACGCGGAATTTGTAGCCGGGATATATAAAGAGTGTGGTGTCGCCGGCCAACGGCCTGGGTGCATCGTTACCCGTGGCCGCCGCTTCCAGGCTGCGTACCGCCGTGGTACCGACCGCCACCACCCGCCCGCCACGCCTGCGGGTATCGGCCACCGCGTCGCACACGGCTTGCGACACAAACGCCTGTTCGCTGTGCATGCGGTGTTCAAGAATATTATCTTCACGCACCGGCTGGAATGTACCGGCACCCACATGCAGCGTCACGCAGGCCTGGCTCACACCCAGTTGTTGCAATTGCTGCAACATGTCCGCATCGAAATGCAGCCCGGCGGTGGGTGCCGCCACCGCACCCGGTACCCGTGCATAGACCGTCTGATAGCGTTCATGGTCCTCCGGACTATCCGCGTGCCGCACGTAGGGCGGCAATGGCACATGGCCGTGTTGGTACAGAAATTCCGGCAGGACGGCGTTGGTAAATTCCACCCTGAGGAATTCACCTTCATGGCCCAGTATCACGGCGTCCGCCGTTTCCGCCATGCATACATGCATGCCGGCGCGCAGCGGCTTGCTGGCACGCGCCAGTACCAGCGCATGGTGTTCATCCAATAGGCGTTCCACCAGAAATTCCACCGCCCCACCGCTGGTTTTGCGGCCGAACAAGCGCGCGGGGATTACGCGCGTGTCGTTGAACACCAGCAGATCATCGGGATTAAGCAGCGAGGGCAGCTCACGGAATCGCCGGTCGGCAAGCGCGCCGCTCGCGCCATCAAGACAGAGTAAGCGGCTGGCGGTGCGCTGCGGCAGCGGATGCTGGGCAATCAGTTCTTGGGGGAGTACGTAGTGAAAATCCTGGCGCCGCATAGGCAACGTAGGGTAGCAGCTTTAATCGGCAGCAAGAACCGCGCTGCAACGCATTTCCATGATCAGTGCCGGTAGCGCTTGAATACCAGAGATGCGTTGGTACCGCCAAAGCCAAAACTGTTAGACATCACTTGCTCGATATCCGCGGTCCGCGCCTGCCGCACGATATCCAGTCCCTCGGCCTGTGCATCCAATGTCTCGATATTGATCGAGGGGGCGATGAAACCGTTTTCCATCATCAACAGGCAGTAAATCGCCTCGTGCACGCCGGCTGCGCCAAGAGAATGGCCGGACATGGATTTGGTGGATGAGATCGGAGGCGCGGCGCGCCCGAACACTTCACGAATGGCGATGAGTTCGGCGATGTCGCCGGCCGGCGTGGAGGTACCGTGAGCGTTGATGTAATCAACCGGCCCCTGCGTGCTGCCGAGCGCCATCTGCATGCATCGCCTCGCGCCCTCGCCAGAGGGCGTCACCATGTCGTAGCCGTCAGAACTGGCGCCGTACCCCACCAACTCGGCATAAATTCTGGCGCCACGCCGGCTAGCGTGCTCCAAGCTTTCCAGCACCAGGATGCCTGCTCCCCCGGCGATGACGAAACCGTCACGGCCGGTATCGAAGGGCCGGGACGCCTGTGCCGGCGTATCGTTGCGCTTGGTGGACAGCGCGCCCATGGCGTCAAACATGCCGGTCATGCCCCAATGCAATTCCTCGGCACCGCCGGCGAACACGACATCCTGTTTGCCCAATTCAATCTGTTCCATGGCGGCGCCGATGCAATGGGCAGAGGTGGCGCATGCGGAGGATATGGAGTAGTTGATACCCTTGATCTGAAACGGGGTTGCGAGTCCGGCGGAAACCGTCGAGCACATGGTTCTCGGAACCATATAAGGCCCTACCCGGCGCACGCCTTTGCTGCGCAAGATATCGGCCGTGTCTATCTGATTGGCAACCGAGCCGCCGCCCGAGCCGGCAATGAGACCGGCGCGCGGATTGGATACCTCTTCGGTCGCGAGTCCCGCATCGTTGATGGCGTTGCGCATGGCGACATAAGCATACGCCGCGGCATCGCCCATGAAGCGCTTGATCTTGCGGTCAATCAGCGCCTCGAGATCGAGGTCCGGGGTACCTGCGACATGGCTGCGTAAACCGAGATCCGCGTATTCCTGCACATGCCGGATACCGGAACGCCCCGCGCGCAGGCAGGCCGCGACGCTCGCCTTGTCGTTGCCGAGACACGATACGATCCCAATCCCGGTCACCACCACGCGCGTCATATCCGTCCGCACCTTAGAAAGCATCCGTGGAGGTGAACAAACCGACACGCAGATTACTCGCGGTATAGATCTCGCGGTCATCCACCAGTACCCGGCCGTCACCAATGGCCAATACCAGTTTGCGCTCGATGACGCGCTTGATGTTTATCTCATAGCGCACCTTGCTGGCGCTTGGCAGCACTTGACCGAAGAATTTCACTTCCCCCACGCCCAGAGCCCGTCCCCGGCCGGGAAGATCTTTCCAGGTAAGAAAGAAGCCCACCAGCTGCCACAAGGCGTCGAGGCCCAGACAGCCGGGCATCACCGGATCCCCCTGGAAATGACAGGCGAAGAACCATAATCCCGGATGGATATCGAACTCCGCCTCCACAATACCCTTGCCGTAAGCACCGCCGCTGGCGGCGATGTGCGTAATGCGGTCCAGTTGCAGCATGTTGGGCAACGGCAGGCGCCCGTTGTCGGGACCGAAGATCTCGCCGCGACCGCAGGCGAGCAGCTCATCGCGTGTGTATGAGGATTGATTCATTGAGTTTCCTGATAAGTGCCGGCTGCACAACCCGGAATATTACCGCCTGCGGCGCTTGCGGCAATGCCTTGGCTGACAGCCGGCGCCGGCAGACACGCCCAATTCCACCGGCGTCGGCGCCTGGCTTTTTACCCTTAGAGTCACTCCGATTCCAGCCGGCGCAGTCTCGCGTGTAATTGATTCATATCATTGTAGCAGGGAGCTCACCGCACCCGATCTTTCGCCTGCGAATTGGACTCGGTCCATCCAGGCCAGCGATACGGACAGACGGGCTGGGCAACCGGTCGATGTTTTTACGCGCGCTGCTTGCGCGCGGCGGCGGAATGCTTGGTCGCACCGCCGCTACCGAGCCAAGCGCCGAGTTCCAACTCCGCGAGAATCAGTTCCTCCAAGTATTCCAGATACCGGTCAAGCGGGTTCTTGCCGCCCATGCTTTTCAGCAGCCACGGGTTCATAAGCGTATGCCGCAACAGGAACAGGCTGTCGGCCTGGGTCTGCTGATCCTCGACCGCAACGGTGAAGGTGTCCGCAGCAATCCCGAGGGCGGTGAGTACCCGCGAAAGGTCCTCCGACCCGAGCATGTTGCGGGCCACGCGGGTATGCGAACTAAAGAAGTCGCGAAGTTGCACCGGCTGCCCGGGATCAATGCTGAGATGCGTATACAGACGCTCGCCGAAGCGGTTCATCGCGGCCAGGGAGCGATTGCCCTCGGGATTGACCGCCAGGCACAGCAAATTGGTATCGGGCTCAAACGGCACCACTAACCGCGCGCGCCCCTCGAGACGCCGCGCCACCGCCGGCAGGCGGTCATAAAAATATTCGCTGGCGAGGATGGTGTGGCGTTGCAGCCGGCCGAGATGGGTCCGGTCGAGCGGCAGAACGCGATGGGTCACCCAGGCGGCGGCGGCGGCGGCACCCGGCTTTGAACCTTCCAGGATGTACTGACCCAGCTGCGCCGGGCAATCGTGCGCGTCGGACGAGCCGTTGTGGTCAAACGCATAGGGCGCCGTTTCGCCCAAAAAGTCTCTGACCCGCCGGTCACGCCAGACGATGCCGCCAATGCCGTAGGGCAGGTAGCCCAGCTTGTGGGGGTCCACGGTGACGGAATCCGCGCGCTTGAGGGCGGCGAAACTGGCGTAAACCGGTGCGGAGGGGAAATACCTGAAACCCTTCCGCACCGAGTCGTACGCGGCCAGGCTGCCGTCGGGTTCGCGGAAAATGCTGGCGAGATAGCCGCCCCAGGCGGCATCCACGTGCAGTGCGAATTCCAGGCCGTGCGCCCGGGAATGGTCGCGCAACTCCACAATTTCCTGCAAGGGGTCGAGGGTACCGAATTCGGTGGTGCCAAGCACCGCCACCACCGCCAGCACCGGGATTTTCTGGCGCGCGCATTCCGCCAGCTGCTGCTTCAAGGCCGCCACGGACATGCGCATGTGGTTATCCACCGGCACCTCCAGCAATTGACCGGTGCCGAACCCCAACACTTTCGCGGCCTTACGCCAGGAATAATGCGCGGTTACCGGTACCAGCACACTCATCTGCGCGCAGACCGGATGGCGCTCGACAAAATTCACCAGCCCGGCGCA
>DAHVFI010000251.1 GCA_027317045.1 Gammaproteobacteria bacterium | reverse complement strand
TTGATTTGAGCTACGGCCGCCGTCCGGGTGGCGATGCCGGCGGGCCGTTCACCAACATGTTCTCGGCCATGGTGTCCGTGAGCCTGCCGCTGTTCACCGGCAAACGCCAGGACCAGATGGTGACGGCGGCGCGCGCGCAGGCGAATGCCAGCATTGATTCCCGCGATGACCAACTGAAACAGCTCAAACGCATGCTCGACGAGGATTGGGCGCGTTGGCAACAGTTGCAGGAACTGCAAACCCTCTATGACCGGACCATTCTGCCGGATTCCAACGCCGATGTGACCGCCGGACTGGATGCCTATCGTAACGGCGGCGGCGACTTCTTCGAGCTGGTGCGCAGTCAGGTGGGCCAACTGGACGCGCGCATGCGCCGCCTCAGGATCGAAACCGGACTGGACAGCGCCAAGGCCGATCTCATGTATCTCGCAGGAGACAAGTCATGAATACCTCACGTATTTTCATTCTGGTCGTAGCAGTGGCAATGCTCGTGGCCTGCGGACATTCGACCTCGAGCAAGCAAGCCGCCACCGGCAAATCCGCACAATCAGGCGAGCGGAAAATTCTCTATTACCGCGCGCCCATGAACCCAAGCGTTACCTCGCCGGTTCCGAAGAAAGACAGCATGGGCATGGATTACGTGCCGGTGTATGCCGGTGAGGGCGGCGAAGCAGGGGGCAGTGCCATCCGTATTTCGCCGGCCGTTGAGGAAAATCTCGGCGTTCTGACCGCGCCGGTGGTGCGCGAGGATCTGCACCGCCTGATCCACACCGTGGGCTACGTGGACTACGACGAGAGCGCGGTGATGCGGCTGCACACCCGCGCCGCCGGCTGGATCACGGAACTGCCGCTCACCTCCACAGGTGAGTTGGTACGCAAGGGGCAACTGCTTTTCAAGCTGTATTCCCCCACGCTGGTGACCGCGGAGCAGGAATACCTGCAAGCGCTCAAAGGCGCTAATCCCACGTTCATCCAGGCTTCCGGCCGGCGCCTGCACGCGCTGGGCGTGGCCGACGGCGAAATCGCGCGGCTCGGGCAGACCCGCCAGCCCAGCAAGAGCATCGCCTACTACGCGGAACGCAGCGGCGTGGTGGAAATGCTGAACGCCCGTCCGGGTCTGTACGTGACGCCGGATACCGAAGTGATGCGCCTGGGCGTGCTCGCAAAAGTCTGGCTGGTGGCGGAAATCTTCGAGAACCAGGCCGGCTGGGTGCGGGTGGGCGATCAAGCCGAAGCCCGCCTGGCGTCGGCACCCGGCGAGATGCTGCACGGCAGGGTGAATTTCATCTACCCGGAACTCGATCCCGTGACCCGCACGCTCAAAGTGCGCATGACCTTCGCCAATCCCGACGTGGCGTTGCTGCCTAACATGTACGCCGACGTGACTATTGCCGGCGCGCCGGTGAAAAACGTGCTCACTGTTCCCAGCGAAGCTCTGATCCGTACCGGGAATGAAAATAACCGTGTGATCCTGGCGCTCGGCGACGGCCGGTTCCGCGCCCAGGCGGTGACCCCTGGCATCGAGAGCGGCGGGCGCGTGGCGATCCTGTCGGGTCTCACGGACGGCGAAACCGTGGTCACCTCGGGTCAGTTCCTGATTGATTCCGATGCAAGTCTCAACGCCAGCCTGCAACGTCTGTCGGTGGGCAATGGCAACCAGTCGGGAGGCGGCCAATGATCGCCAGAATCATCAAACTCGCGCTCAACAACCGCGCCCTGATGGTGCTGTTGGCGTTGGTGACCACCGCCTGGGGGATTTACGCCGTCCAGCACGCCTCGCTGGATGCCATACCGGATCTCTCGCAAACCCAAGTCATCATAGACGCCAAGTATCCCGGTCAGGCGCCGCAGGTGGTGCAGGACCAGGTGACCTATCCGCTCACCACCATCATGTCCTCGGTGCCGCGCAGCACCCAGGTGCGCGGTTACTCCAGCTTCGGCGAATCCTACGTGTATGTGACCTTTGAGAGTGGCACCGATCCCTATTGGGCGCGCTCGCGGGTGCTGGAATACCTGAGCCAGGTTAAATCCCAGTTGCCCGCCGGTGTGCAACCGGTGCTGGGACCGGATGCCAACGGGGTCGGCTGGGTGTACGAGTACGCGCTGGTGAACAAGAACGGCAAGCAGGACATCGCCCAGCTCACCACCCTGCAAAACTGGTTCCTGAAATACCAGCTGCAGCGGGTGCCGGGGGTGTCGCAAGTCGCCACCATCGGCGGCATGGTGCAGCAGTACCAGGTGGTACTGGACCCCAACAAGCTGCGCGCCTACGGAATACCGCTGGAAAAAGTGCGCATGGCCATTGAGCGCGGCAATTCGGAAACCGGCGGTTCCGTGATCGAGATGGCGGAAGCCGAATACATGGTTCTGGCCAGCGGCTACATTAAGAGTATTCATGGCCTGGAAAATATCCCGCTGGGAGTCAACAAGAACGGCACGCCCATCCTGCTGAAGGACGTGGCGCGGGTGCGTCTGGGACCCGAGGCGCGCCGCGGCGTGGCGGATTTGAACGGCCAGGGCGAGGTGGTGGGCGGCGTGGTGGTGGCGCGTTACGGCGCCAACGCCCTCAAAGTGATCGAAGCTGTCAAACAGAAACTCCGGGAACTCAAGCCCAGCCTGCCGGCGGGCGTGGAAATTGTGCCCACCTACGACCGCTCGGAATTGATTTACAAGGCGGTGGATACGCTTCAGCACAAGCTCATTGAGGAACTGATTGTTGTCATTCTGGTGTGCGCCCTGTTCCTGCTGCACCTGCGTTCCTCGCTGGTGCTGATTATCAGCCTGCCGCTCGGCGTGCTGGTGGCGTTCCTCATCATGTATCTGCAGGGCATCACCGCCAACATCATGTCGCTGGGCGGCATCGCCCTGGCCATCGGCGCCATGACCGATGCCGGCATCGTCATGATCGAGAACCTGCACAAGCATTTCGAGCGCACGCCGCCCACGCGCGAGAACCGTTGGCGCATCGTGTACGAGGCCACGGCGGAAGTGGGGCCGTCGCTGTTCTTCTCACTGCTGATCGTGGCGCTGTCGTTTCTGCCGGTGTTTGCCATGCAAGGCGAGGAAGGCCGGCTGTTCAAGCCCCTGGCCTCGACCACCACCTATGCCATGGCCAGTGCCGCGGGACTTGCGGTGCTGTTGGTGCCGGTGCTGCTGGGGTATTTCGTGCGCGGCCGCATCCTGCCGGAGCACCGCAACCCCATTAATCGCGGGCTGATTGCGGTGTACCGGCCGGTGATTCGCTGGGTGGAACGCGCCCCATGGCTGATCACAGGGGTCGCCGGGGTGCTGGTGATTGCGACGCTCTGGCCCCTGAGCCGGTTGGGCTCGGAGTTCATGCCGCCGCTGAACGAGGGCACGCTGCTCTACATGCCGAGCCTCTTGCCGGGATTGTCCATCGGCAAGGCCCAGCAACTGCTGGAGCAGACTGATCGCCTCATCAAAACAGTGCCGGAAGTGCAAACCGTGTTCGGCAAGGCCGGCAAGGCGGACACCGCAACGGATCCCGCTCCCCTCAGCATGTTCGAGAGCGTGGTGACCTTCAAGCCGCGATCCGAGTGGCGGACGGGTATGACCTGGGACAAACTCAAGCGGGAACTCAACGACCGCCTGCAACTGCCGGGCGTCACCAACGTCTGGGTGTATCCCATCCGCAATCGCATAGACATGCTGTCCACCGGCATCAAAACCCCGGTGGGGATTGAAATCTCGGGTCCCAGTCTTGGCGTCATCCAGCAGATCGGCGAGCGTTTGGAGACCATTTTGCACAATGTGCCGGGCACTTCCTCGGTGTATGCGGATCGTACCGTGGCCGGCCGCTACGTGGATGTGAACATCAACCGGGATGCGGCGGCCCGCTTCGGTCTCAATATCGCCGACGTGCAGGACGTAATTCATACCGCCGTGGGCGGCATGAGCGTGACGGAAACCGTACAAGGTCTGCAACGCTTCCCGGTGAATCTGCGCTATCCGCGTGCCTGGCGCAATTCGCTGCAGCGTCTCAAGGAACTGCCGCTCATCACGCCCACCGGCGCCACGATTCCGCTCTCACAGGTGGCTGCCGTAAAGGTGGTCAATGGGCCCGACATGATCGAGAGCATCAACACCCGGCCCACCGGAAATGTATATGTAGATATCAGCGGCCGCGATCTGGGTTCCTACGTGGCCGCGGCTCAGAAGGCGGTGGCAAAGGAACTGAAACTGCCCGCGGGCTATACGCTCACCTGGGCCGGTCAATACCAGTACCTGCAGCGTGCGGATGCGCGGCTCAGGCTGCTGGTGCCACTGACGTTGTTTTTGGTCTTGTTGCTGCTGTATTTCAACTTCCGCAGCTTCATCAAGGCGCTCATTATCATGGTGACATTGCCGTTATCGGTGGTGGGCGGCGTGTGGTTGTTGTGGCTGCTGGATTACAACCTGTCAGTCGCGGCGTATGTGGGCTTCATCGCCTT